>URYZ01000017.1 GCA_900552235.1 uncultured Mycoplasmatota bacterium
ATCTTAGTTTTGTTGAAGTGTTGAGACAAAAAATGAGGGATAGCTGATTTTTATTAATGCATCAGAATACAAATATTATTATAAGTATTGATAGAATAAAAGAAATAAATACTAAAAATAATGATATTATGGCTTTTGTAAATGGTGTTGATAGTACTGGTAATGTAAATATTACGGTATTTCCTAATAAATATGATTTAATAAAAGAGTTTAAGAAAAATGATATATTATTAATAAATGGTAAAGTTGAAAAAAGATTTAATGAATATCAAATAATATTAAATAAAGTAAAAAAGCTTAATTAGTTAAGTTTTTTTATTTTTGGAATATGATTAATTAGGTATAGGGGATGATTTATATAAAAAAGTATTATAAATATTTATTTGTTTTATTAGTAAGTTTTTTTCTTGTATTTATAATGGCTGATGCTAAAACAGCAATTACAACATTTGAAGAATATGAAGAACAAGCACAAAAACTCGATTTAGTTTTACTTTTTATTGTGCCAATTACAATAATTGTAATCGGAGGAATATATTATTATATAAAAAATAAAAGAATAATAAGAAAGTTAAGGTTAAAATAACAATTATAAAAATATATGAACAAAAAAAGAACAAGGTATGGGTCTAATTCCCATAGCGAGTTCTTTTTATAACAATACTTTATCACAAAAATATCTTGTTGTAAATAAAATATTAATTTAAGGATAATTGCCTGTATTTTTAAATATTGAGATTATTATTGACATTCATATAAATTTAATGCATATTATATTTAGAAAAGCAAATTAGCTGTAAGACAGTTAGGCATTTATATGTCCCTGTCGTAGTTAATTTGCTTTTTTGTTTGGCAAAAGTTACTAACAAAATTTAACCCTGTTAAAAAATGTTAACAAAAACATTGACTTGGGGGGGGTATATTATATAATAACCTTATAAAGTTAATAGTTAATAGAATACGATGGAGTTGATAAAATGATAAATAAATTAAAACAACATAAATTAATATTAATAATATTTATAATAGGAATAATATTAATAGTAACAGGAACAACATATTCATTTTATAAAATAAAATTAGAAGGACAAAAAATACATTTTATATCAAGTGATGTAATATCATTTACATATAAAGAAAGTGAAGATAAAATATCTATAACAAATATGAATCCAATAAGTGATACACAAGGAAAGAAAAATAATTATTTTGAATTTAAAGTATCAAGTAAATTAAAAGAAAATATGAATATAAAATATATAGTATCATTATCAAAAATAGATATAGAAAACAGTTTTGAAGATAATGATATAAAAATGTATTTAACAGATGGAAATGATAATGAATTAATAAGTCCTACGATAATAAGTTTATTAGAAGAAAATAAAAAAATAAAAGATTCAAAAATAATATATGCAAATACTTTTGCATATAACGAACAAGAACAAACACATACATATAGAATAAGAATTTGGTTAAAAGAAAATGTAGATATGAGTAAATATACAAAAGTAGTAGAAACAGAAACAGGGACAAATGTATCATTAGAACAAAAAACATATAAATTTAAAATAAATGTAAATACAATAGAAAGTATAGATACAAGTGGAGCAAATAAACCAATTCTTGCATCAAACATGATACCAGTATATTATTATGGATCAACTGTAAAAAAAGCAGATGTAAATAATTTTTATTCAGTAGAAACATATAAATTAGGAGATATAAATGGCAATGGAACGATAAATAGTACTGATATACTGCTAATAAATCGATACATTAATGGAAAACCATCACTTTTTGATATAAATACAAAGTTAAAGGAACAAATCGCAGATGTAGATGGCGATGGAACTATTACAGAAAATGATGCAACTTTGTTTAGACAATATAGGGCAGGTAGCATTCAAACATTTCCTGCAGGAGAACCACTTGAAGAAAGAAAAGGGATAACATCAAATAAATGGTATAGTTATGAATCAAGTGGAGAAAATAAAGGAATGTGGGCAAATGCAGTTACTGTAACAAGTGATAAATTAGAAACATATAAAAATGCAAGTGTAGGAACAACAATAAGTATGGATGATATAACAACAATGTGGGTATGGATACCAAGGTTTAATGCCGTAACTCCAAGTAATTATAATGGAGGAACAAAAGATAATCCTGGTGCAATAGATGTATCTTTTGTAAAGCAAAATGAAACAGCAATAGATGCCTTTACCTTTGGAAATAAAGAATTAAGTGGATTTTGGTATGGTAAGTTTGAAATTGGAGGAACACTAGCAAGTTCCTGTACTAATGAAACATGTAATGTAAGTAATATAGTAGTAAAACCAAATGTAACATCATTGAGAGATTATAAAAAGCCAAATGATTTTTATTTTTTAGCAAGAAGTATGGAACAAACAGGAAATAGTTTTGGATTTGTAAGTGCTGAAGTAGATACGCATATGAGTAAAAATAATGAATGGGGAGCAGTAGCCTATCTAACACATAGCATTTACGGAAGATGTACTACTAGTACAACGTGTACTGAAATAGGGATAAATAACAATAGTAGTTTTATAACAGGATATGGTTCCCCTGCCAAAACTACTCTTGATAAAAATAATGGAACATATGATACAGTTCTTGGAAAAGATGCTTCAACAACAAAGAATATATATGGAATATACGATATGAGTGGTGGGGCAGCAGAATTTGTTATGGGAGTATATAATAAAACCATAAGTGGGTCAGGTTTTAATAATTTACCAGATAGCAAATATTATAATAATTATACAACAACTTCATATCAAGGTCACGCCTTAGCAGAAACAGCAGGTTGGTATGATAATTATAATATAGTCCCTAGTACTAGTTATCCATGGTTTGTTCGAGGAGGCAATTATGGTAATTCAGGAAGTGGAATATTTAGTTTTTATGATTATGGACCGGGGACTACAGCTCAACCTTATTATTCTTCCCGTTTTGTCATAACAAATGAATAAATAATAAAATAGATAATTAGATAATAATAAAGTAATTTACATAATTACTTGAAATTATTATCTTTTTTTTATAAAATATAATTATGAATGGAGATGTTATTATGAAAGAAGTTATATTAACTGGAGAAAGACCAACTGGACCTCTTCATATAGGTCATTATGCTGGAGCTCTTAAAAAAAGAGTTGAACTTCAAAATACTAATAAATATGATATATATATATTAATCGCAGATTTACAAGCTTTAACAGATAATTTTGATAATCCTAAAAAGATTAGAGATAATATTTTAGAGGTAGTTATAGATAATTTAGCTGTAGGAATAGATCCTTCTAAGGTTACATTTGTTCTTCAATCGCAAATACCTGCTTTACTTGAACTTCCAATTTTATATTCTAATTTAGTAACTCAAGCTAGACTTGAAAGGAATCCTACAGTTAAACAAGAAATGATTTTAAGAGGGTTTTCAAAAAGTATACCTGTAGGGTTTGTAAATTATCCAATTAGTCAAGCAGCTGATATTACAGCATTTAAAGCTACTACTATACCTGTTGGAGAAGATCAACTTCCAATGATAGAACAAACAAGAGAAATTGTAGAAACGTTTAATAGAATTTATAAAACAGATACTTTAGTTTTGCCTAAAGCAGTACTTCCTGATAATTTAGTATGTAAAAGAATACCAGGAACTGATGGTAATGCTAAAATGGGTAAATCTTTAGGTAATTGTATTTATTTAAAAGATAGTGAAGAAGAAGTTAGAAAAAAAATAATGAGTATGTATACTGATCCAAATCATATAAAAGTAGATGATCCAGGAAATGTTACTAATAATACTGTATTTAAATATTTAGAAGCTTTTTGTTGTGATGAAGATTTTGAAAAATATCTTCCTGAATATAAAAATCTTGATGAACTTAAAGCCCATTATGAAAGAGGTGGTGTAGGGGATGTTTTAATTAAAAAATTCTTAAATAACATTATGCAAGAACTTCTTACCCCAATTCGTGAAAGAAGAAAGTATTATGAAGAACATAAAGAAGAAGTGTATCAAATGCTTTTAAAAGATACAAAAAAAGCAATTGAAGTTACAAATAAAACATTAAATGAAGTAAAAAGTGCAATTGGTATAAATTATTTTAATGACAATGAATTTTATGATAATTATATAAAGAAAGAAAGCTAAATTTTAGCTTTCTTTTAGTTCTAAATAAAATTCTTTATTAAATCTATGACTTTTACTATTATCAATTTCTTTTAATTTCTTTGTAGTTATTAAATAATAATTATAATCTAAAATATCTTTACCATTTTCATTAACAGGATCATCCCAAGTTAAATCTAAATGTAACCAATTATTATTTAAATAAACTAAATTCCATATATGTTCTTCACTTGCTATTTTATAATTATTAATATTAAATCGATTTAAAAAGATACTCATTGCATCTGTATAACTACTACAAATACCTCTTCTATATAATAAAACATCATCTGCTTTACTATATTTTAGTTTTTCTAAAGATGTATCATAATTAGCATTATTAATAATATAATCATGAATTACTTTAATTTTTTCTATATCATTCATTGAAGAATTAATATTATTATTTATAATTTCATTAACTTTATTTTCAATTAATTTTATTTGTTCTTCATTATAAGCTTTAGTAATACTTAAAGTTATTTTTCCATATTTATCATATCTTGTGTTAATAACATCAAAACTATTATAAGGGTGTACATAATTATTAATTGTAGATAATATATATTCATTATCTAATATACTTTCTACATCTTGTATACATGAATTATAATTAATATCACAATAAAAAGTAAAAGATGAAACACCACTGTTAATTATAGAATAAATAATATTTAAAGTATCATTATAATTTTTACTAATAAAATTATTAGTATTTTGAACATATAAATAATCATTATCTTTAAAATAATCATTTCTTTCGATAGTAATATTATCTTTTACTTTTAAAATATTATCTCTATAAAATACATAGATTTTATCTTTATTATCATATGCTAATAATATAAGAAAAATAAAAAAAATAATTAAAATAAAGTTTATAAATTTTTTCATAAAAAACATATCCTTTCATTAATTATATTTTAACAAAAAAAATAATATATGTCTTGTATAAAACTTAATTTTTAGTAAAAAATAAAATTAGGTGGTTTTTTAAATAAAAAAAGCAATTAATTATTTAATATTATTAATTGCTTTCATTAACTTAGATTTATTTCTAGCAGCAGTATTTTTCTTAATGATTCCAGCTTTAACAGCTTTATCAATTTTTTTATTAGCTTCATTGAATTTTGCTGTAGCTACTTCTTTGTTTTCATTTTTAATTTCTGCTCTAACTTTTTTAATAGCAGTTCTCATACTTGAAGCATTATTTTTGTTTGCTACTTTCTTTTTAGCATCAGTTTTTACTCTTTTTTTAGCACTTTTAATATTTGGCATGTTTTCACCTCTTTTCACACATTTAGACAATATAATTCTAACAAAAAAATTATAAAAAAGCAAACATTTTATTACTATTTTATTAAATTTTTAAAAGAAAGGAAGATTTTATGGAAGAAAAAGACTTAAAATCATTAAATATAAGAACCGATTTAGTAACAGATATAATACCTAATATAAACACCACTGTTAATGAAGAAACATATGAGGAAAATAATATTAGGGTAAGTAATATTTTTTTAGATTCAAAAAGTTCTAAATTGATAGGAAAGAAAAAAGGAAATTATACAACAATCTTTTTTGAAGATATAACAGATAAAGATAATTATAATAATGTTTTAAATATTCTTATAAAAGAATTACATAAAATAATTAATAAAACATCTTTAAAAAAAGATTATTCATCTTTAATAATAGGACTTGGTAATATAAAATCAACTCCTGATTCACTTGGGCCTAAAGTAATAGAAAATATAATTGTAACAAAACATATTTATGATTATTATAAAAGTTTAGAAAAAGGTTATAAAATAACTGAGGCATTTTCTCCTGGTGTAAAAGGAACAACTGGTATTGAAACTAGTGATATTATTTCTAGTATAATAAAACTTGAAAAACCAGATTTATTAATTGTAATTGATGCTTTAGCAAGTGATTCAATTGATAGGGTTTGTAAAACTATTCAAATAACAGATGCTGGGATAAATCCAGGAAGTGGAATAGGCAATGAAAGAAAAGAAATAAGTTACGAAACCTTAAATATACCTGTTATTGCAATTGGAGTACCAATGGTAGTAGATGCTGTTACAATAGTAAGTGATACAATTAATTATATGGAAAAGCATTTTAGTTATAACATAAAAAATATAAATAATCCAATAAATAAGTTAATACCAACTTCAATGCAAAACTATTTAAAGGAAAAAGATTTAAATCTTACAAATAATGAAAAAACATATTTTTTTGGTAAATTAGGTAATTTAACAAATAATGAAAAAAGAAGTTTAATCTTTGATGTATTAACTCCAATTGGTAATAATTTAATGGTAACTCCTAAGGAAGTTGATTTTGTAATAGATAAATTAAGTAATTTAATATCAACAGGAATAAACAATACAATTCATGAAATAAATATATAAAATATGACAAAATAATATTTAATTTAATAATATAATTTTTTTTAGAAAGGGAATTTTTATGAAAAAGTTTAAATTTATATTATTTTGTTTATTTTTTTTAATTAGTTTTTATATAACAGGAAGTAAAATATTAAATACAAGTTTAATTAACTATCTTATATATAATGAAGAACAAATAAGTAGTATGAAATATAATAATATGTTAAAAGAAATATCTAAAAGTATTGTTAACGATGTTGTTAAAGAAACAACTATTTTAGACAATAATATTATAATAAACAAAAATAATTCTTCTTTTGTTAATTTGATAAAAAAGGATGATTATAAAGTATATATTTATAATACGCATGATGAAGAAGGTTATAGTAATAAAGGTTTCGAATTATATAACACAACTCCTACAGTTAAACTTGCTAGTTATATGTTAAAAGATGAATTAAATAATTTAGGAATAAATGCTTTAGTAGAAGAGCGTCCTGTTATAAAAGAAATAAAAAAACAAGGGTTACCTTATCATTATAGTTATGATATTTCAAATAAGTATTGTAAAGAGATAAAAGGAAAATATCCTTCAATAATATATTTTATTGATTTACATAGAGATGGTATTGATAAAAGTTTATCTACAGTTACAATAAATAATAAAACTTATGCTAAAATGATGTTTTTATTAGGTATGAAACATAGTAATTCTAATAAAAATTTAGAAGTAGTAACAAAGTTAAATAATTATTTAAATGATAATTATAAAGGATTAATGAGGAATATTTATAAAAGAAATGATATAACATATTATCAATATTTTGATAGTCATAATTTTATAATTGAAGTAGGGGGACAAGATAATACATATCAAGAAGTATATAATTCAATAAAAGCATTTGCTAAGGCTTTAGAAAGTGATTTAAAATGAAAAAAGAAAGTATTTTTAAATTTATATTATTATGTTTTATTATATGTTTTTTAGTTATTTTATTTGCAGGTAAAACAGGTTATTATGAAAAGAAATTAAGAGATAATAGTATTTTAACGGAAGAACAAATAAAAAAATTTGAAGAAGATTTAAAAAAAGGAAAAAGTGTTGATATTTCTAATTATGTTATTAATGAAAATAAAGACTATACAACAAAACTTACAAGTGATGTTTACAGTGTTTCTTTAAAATTAGAAAAAACAATAGATAAAATAGTTAAGTTTATTTTTAATGAGGTTGGTAAAAATATAAATGATTAATTTTAGTTTAAAACAGGTATATTTTTTTACTTTTTTACTATTTTTATAGAATTAATTGTATTTATTTGGTACAATATTTCTGTAGGTAAAAATAGGAGAGTGATTATATGAAATATGTCTACAAGTTTAAAGAGGGAAATGCTTCTATGCGTAATTTACTTGGAGGTAAAGGTGCTAATTTAGCAGAAATGACTAATTTAGGGCTTCCTATTCCACAAGGATTTACTATTACTACTGAAGCTTGTACTTCTTATTATGAAAATGGGAAAAAAATAAGTAAGGAAATTGAAGAAGAGATACTTTCTAATTTAAAAGATTTAGAAGAACTTCAAGGTAAAAAATTTGGTGATAATTCTGATCCACTTTTAGTGTCTGTTCGAAGTGGTGCTCGTGCTAGTATGCCTGGTATGATGGATACTATCTTAAATTTAGGATTAAATGATATTGCAGTTGAAGGATTTGCTAAAAAAACTAATAATCCAAGATTTGCATATGATAGTTATCGTAGATTTATTCAAATGTATTCAGATGTTGTTATGGAAGTTCCAAAATCATATTTTGAAAAAATTATAGATGAATTAAAAGAAAGTCGTGGTATTAAATATGATACTGAACTTACTGTTGATGATTTAAAAGAGCTTGTTAAAAGATTTAAAGAAGTTTATAAAGCTTCAATGAATGGAGAAGAATTTCCACAAGATCCAATTGAACAATTAATGGGAGCAGTTAAAGCAGTATTTAGAAGTTGGGATAATCCAAGAGCTATTGTATATCGTCGTATGAATGATATACCAGGTGACTGGGGTACTGCAGTTAATGTTCAATCTATGGTATTTGGTAATAAAGGAGAAACTAGTGGAACTGGTGTTGCTTTTACAAGAAATCCATCTACGGGAGAAAAAGGTATTTATGGTGAATATTTAATTAACGCTCAAGGTGAAGATGTAGTAGCAGGTGTTAGAACTCCTCAACCAATTAGTAAACTTCAAGAAGATTTACCTGAATGTTATAAAGAATTTATGGAAATTGCAAATAAATTAGAAGATCATTATTGTGATATGCAAGATATGGAATTTACTATTGAAGAAGGAAAATTATATTTTTTACAAACAAGAAATGGTAAAAGAACAGCACATGCTGCGATTAAGATTGCTTGTGATTTAGTAGATGAAGGAAAAATAACAAAAGAAGAAGCTGTTTTAAGAATTGATGCTAAAAGTCTAGATCAATTATTACATCCAACTTTTGATACTACTGCTTTAAAAAATGGTTATAAGGTAGGTAGTGCTCTTCCTGCAAGTCCTGGTGCAGCAGCAGGTAAAATTTATTTTACTGCAAATGATGCTAAAAAACATGGTGTTGGTGGACTTGGTGAAAGAGTTATCCTTGTTAGACTTGAAACAACTCCTGAAGATATTGAAGGTATGGCAGCAGCACAAGGTGTATTAACAGTTCGTGGAGGAATGACATCACATGCTGCCGTAGTTGCTCGTGGTATGGGAACTTGTTGTGTATCTGGTTGTGGTGAAATTAATATTAACGAACATGAAAAATATTTTACATTAAATGGTGAAACATTTAAAGAAGGAGATTATATTTCATTAGATGGTTCAACTGGTAATATTTATAAAGGAGATATTAAAACTGCTCCAGCAAGTATTTCAGGTGATTTTGGAAGATTAATGAGTTGGGCTGATAGTTATAGAACTTTAGGAGTTAGAACAAATGCTGATAACCCTAGAGATACTAAAAAAGCTATTGAACTTGGGGCAGAAGGAATTGGACTTTGTCGTACTGAGCATATGTTCTTTGAAGAAGACCGTATTCCTAAAATTAGAAAAATGATTTTATCTGATACATTTGAAGATAGAGAAAAAGCTTTAAATGAACTTATACCATTCCAAAAAGGTGATTTTAAAGCTATGTATAAGGAATTAAAAGGACTCCCAATGACAGTTAGATATTTAGATCCACCTCTACATGAATTCTTACCAACTTTAGAAGAAGATATAATCGCTCTAGCTAAAGAAATGAATGTAACAGTTGAACATTTAAAAGAAAAATGTAACACATTACATGAATTTAACCCAATGATGGGACATCGTGGATGTCGTTTAGCTGTAACTTATCCTGAAATTGCTAAAATGCAAACTCGTGCTTTAATGGAAGCTGCAATTGAAGTTAAAGAAGAAGATGGATATAATATTGTTCCTGAAATAATGATTCCACTTGTTGGAGATAAAAAAGAATTAAAATTCGTTAAAGATATTGTTGTTGAAGTAGCTGAACAAGTTAAAAAAGAAAAAAATTCTGATATAGAATATCATATTGGAACAATGATTGAAGTTCCTCGTGCTGCTCTTACTGCAGATAAAATTGCTGAAGAAGCTGAATTCTTCTCATTTGGTACAAATGATTTAACACAAATGACTTTTGGCTTTTCAAGAGATGATGCAGGTAAGTTCTTAGATTCATATTATCAAAATAAAATATATGAACAAGACCCATTTGCTAAATTGGATCAAGAAGGTGTAGGACAACTTATTAAAATGGCTGTAGAAAAAGGAAAACAAACAAGACCAAATATTAAACTTGGTATTTGTGGTGAACATGGTGGTGAACCATCAAGTGTTGAATTCTGTTACAGAACAGGCTTAACTTATGTAAGTTGCAGCCCTTATCGTGTTCCTATTGCAAGGTTATCTGCAGCACAAGCAGCAATCAAATCTGGGGATAGAAAGTAATTTACTTAAAATATATATAAAGATTGAAATAAATATTTTTTACCTATTTCAATCTTTTTTATTGGAATTAAACAAGATAATAAATGCTTACCACAAAAAGCATTGACTATAATGGTAAGTTGGTTGTTTTATAAAATATTATAACTTATAATGAAGTAAAAGGAGGAAAGAAAAATGAAATTAAAAAAAATATTATTATTTCTATTTATTACAGTTGTTGGTTTTTGTGGTGTAATAAGTGCAAATGCTTTAACAATTAGTGATGATGGAAAATATACATTAATATTAACTAGTAGTGATGGAGATGTTAGTATTGATGGTGCTAGTGAAAAAATTATAAGATTTAATGTTAATGAGGATGAAACAACAGTTAAATTATCTGAATTAACAAAAAAAATTGTACCATTTAATGGTAGAACTGAATTTGCTTATTGGGGTAGCTTTACAGGAGAAAAAGAAAGTGAAGATATTGCAATAACTGAGTTTAATTGGAGTGGAGAAGTAGTCGGAGGAACATACACAAATGGTTTAACTTTATATGCAATATTTTCTGATAAAGTATTACAAGGAACTGGTACATATTATATAACTCTTGATGGTTTTGCCGGAACAATAAATGGCGAAAAAATAGTAAAGTTAACTAGTAAAAGTACTGAATTTAAAACAGTTGATTTAACAAAATATACTCCAGTAAGAAAAGGTTATACTTTTGCTGGATGGGAATTAGATGGAAAGTTTGTAACATCAATTGACGTTAGTTATTTTGCTAATCGTGATTGTATAACATTAACAGCAACATATACACAAGATACTTTTTCTGGTGAAGGAATCGTACTAAAATTAAATGCTAATGGTGGAAAACTAAATGGTAAAGAAATTAATAGTTATGATTACATAGGTGGAGAAAATTCAGGAACTACTATGTCACTTTTACCATATACTCCAGTAAGAGAAGGATATACTTTTAATGGATGGAATACTAAAAAAGATGGAAGTGGCGAAATATTAAAATATGTTTATTGGAGATTCTGGGATAAAGAAAATGAAACTGATGTAGAAAAAGATACTTTAATAAAAGAAGATAATGGTTATGAAAGATATAAAAATGTAACTTTATATGCTTCTTGGATTAAAAATAGTAGTGATGAGGATACTGTAAAAGAAATTGAAAATACTACTGGTATTAAAACTATTATTAGTTTTGAAAAGGAAGTTAGTAAAGATTATACTTTAGATATTAAACAAATTGATATTAAAAAAGAATTAGCTGATAAAAATATTAAATTTTTAGTTGATATCAATGTACTTGAAGGAGTTAACATTGTTAAAATTAATAATATTAAAATGAAAATTAAAATAGCATTACCGGACAACTTAAAAGACTATACTAAATATGAGGTTGTTTATATTGATAATAATGAAGTAAAAGAAACAATCCCTGCCAAAGTTGAAAATGGATATATAGTATTTGAAACATCACATTTAAGTCAATATGGAATAGTAGCAACTAGTATAACTAATCCAAATACAAGTGATAATGTCATCAGTTATATAGTTATTAGTGCTTTAACATTATTAGGCTTAACTGTATTAGTTGTTAAAAGAAATAAACAAACAATTTAAAAGAAAAAATCCATCATATTATAATATAAAAAAATCTGCTTTAATTTGAAGCAGATTTTTTATATTTATTATAATGTAATGATACAAATTCATCATAAGCTTTTGTTTCAAGGTTTAAATCGAATTCTTTAAATTTGTAATTTGGATTTTTTGATAAGATTAATTGCTTGAAAAATTCTTTGAAAAAGTTTGGATTTCTAACAAGTAATGGTCCAATTAGATAAGTTCCATAAAAGTTTTTGTAATGTATTCCTTCAAATTCATTATTGGTTCCAAAACCAACAACGCGCTTAAATAATGGATATTTAACTTCACTCATATAACTACTTTGATTTTGAAAACCGATAACTAATTCGTTTTCATCTTTGATAAATAATGAATCATTAACAATTCTTTTTTCAGTTCTAATAACATCATATTTGAAAATACCTAATAATTTATGCTTTTTATTATTTTCAATTAAACTTTTTCCAAAAAGGTCAACACTATTACCTGTTATTAAGAAAAACTTATTATTTTCTATCATATCTTTAATATCTTTTTTATATTTTTGCAAATGTTTTATTACAATTTTTTGGTTATTTTCTGTACCAGCATTCATGATAACTAAATCGTAATCTTTAAAAATAAGACTGTCATTAATTGATAAATACTTTATTTCATAATCTATTTGTTGATTTTCAAGTTCTTTAATAATTTCTTTTAGATTTCCTTTTTCTCCATAGAGATTTAAAAGATCATAATATAAATATGCTATAGTTAGTTTCATTATTTTCTTCCTTTCAATATTTTTAATAGGGGAATAACGTAATCTGGATTAACAATAAAGTATATATTCCCTTTAGTGTCGTTTAAAGTTTTGTTTAAAGAATCTTTAAAATTTTTAAATGTTATAATTTTCTTATCATCTATTCCTGCAAGTTTGATACGTGTTGCTATGTCATAACAGTTAGGGCCAACGCATATTACTTCATCAACATTACTATTTTTTAAAATTTCAAAATTAATATCATAAATCCATGAAACATCATTGTAAGGATAACGGTGACTTATTACTTCCCAACCAACTACTATAGTTTTTAAATCATCACTTCTTTTAATATAGTGTAATGCTTGATTATAAGATGTACTATTTTCATTTTTACTATAGAAAACATAGGCATCTTTATCATTTATTTTAAAATGATTACAAAGTTTATGGTCATATTCACTTTTACTTATATATGGAATAAATTTATCTGGATTTAAATTCAAACTATCTAATGTTGTAATTGTAGCTAAAATATTATAAATGTTATATAAAATATTATTTAAAATTTTAATTTCATATTGATTATTTATTGTCATCGTTCCTTTGTCATAATCTATATTTGTAACTTTATATTTACTAATAGGACGTTTAAATGAACATTTAGGGCAGTAGTAGTCACCATAAATCTCAAAGTGGTAATAATTATATTTAAGTTTGGTATTACATATTGGGCAATATTCCATTACTAAGTTTTCATAATCATTATTTAGATATGAATATTTGTTTTCTTCAATACTATAATAGGTTACTGGACATTTTAAATCTAAAACAAATTTTTGTAGGTAAGGATCATCAGCATTGAGAATTAAATGTGTTTTACTTGTTAAACACATTTTAATGTCGTTATATACAAAATCAATATTTCCTTGTCTAGGTGGTTGGTCGCGTACAAGATTAGTTATCACTACAGTAGTGGGCTCTAATTTAGTATAAACTTGTTTAAAGTATCTTTCATCTATTTCATAAACTAAGTAATCGGCTTTTATATTTCCAAATAAATCAGATGCCTCAACTAACATAGTAACAATTCCTGATTTTAAGTTTCCTCCACGATGGTTATGTACAACTTTAAAACCTTGACTTTTTAGTGTTTCTGCAATTAGTTTAGAAGTTGTACCTTTGCCTGCAGAACCAGTTACTGCGATAATATTTTTAGGTAATTTAAATTTTTCTAATATATTTTTATTAAGCTTTAAAGCAATACTTCCTGGTAGAGCACTACCTCTATGAAGCAGGTTTCCTGCAAACAAAGCCATTTTAGCAATTAATATAGAAAACATATTTTATCATCTCCTAAAAATAATTATAAACTAAAAAATATCTTAAAACAATAAAAATGTGTCAACGAATGTCTAATTTATATAATAATAAAGTTATGAAAATGATATACAAAGCATATCAAACAAATGTATGAAATTATATTGAACATGTACATACTATAAATGTTTTTTTAGTTGTATCAACATCTTTACAATATGAAATAAAAAGTATGTTTAAAAATATGATTGGTTTAAAGAAAAGGGGTATAAATTTGTTTTTTACAGATATAGATAAATTAAAGATTTTAATGCTTGAAGAATTAGAGTAACTATGTAATATTTGTAATAGATAATTATAAGTTTACATTAAAATGCCAGTTTTAATTATATTGTTTGTTATTAGAATTTATGTGTTATATTATTATATTAGATTAATATTATTATATGGAAAGGGAATTAATATGATAGAATTAAAAAATGTTAGTAAAACATACAAATCAAAAAAAGGTAAATCTACTAAAGCTTTAGATGATGTTTCTATAACTTTTGCAAAAAAAGGAATGACTTTTATTTTAGGAAAAAGTGGAAGTGGTAAGTCAACTTTACTTAACTTACTTGGAGGATTAGATAAGTATGATTCAGGTGATATATTATTCTTAGGTAAAAGTAGTAAAAACTTTAAATATGAAGATTTTGATTCTTATAGAAATACTTATGTTGGTTTTATTTTTCAAGAATTTAATTTACTAGAAGATTATGATGTTTATGAAAACATTATCTTAGCTTTACAAATTCAACAAAAAGAAATAAAAGAAAAAGAAATAGATGATTTATTAGAAAAATTAGAATTAAAAGATTTAAAATTAAGGAAGGTAAATGAATTATCAGGTGGACAAAAGCAAAGAGTAGCAATAGCAAGAGCACTAATTAAAGATCCTAAAATCATTTTAGCAGATGAACCAACAGGAAATTTAGATAGTGAAACTGGTACTCAGGTTATGGAACTTCTAAAAGAAGCTTCAAAAGAAAAATTAGTTATCGTTGTTACACATGATGAAGAATATGCCAAAGAATATGGTGATAGAATTATTGAAATAAAAGATGGCAAAGTAGTTAATGATACTAAACCTTTTAAACAAGATAAGAATAATAATACTTATCAAACAATTAAATCTCATTTGCCATTTAAAGATGGTTTTAAACTAGGATTTGGAAGTTTAAAACATAAAAAGTTCAAGTTGGGTTTAACAATATTTTTAACAATATTAACTCTTGGTTTTTTAAGCTGTGCTGATACATTATCTAGTTTTAATTTTGATGTAAGCCATGCATCAATTCTTACTAAAAATAAAGAAGAATTCATTGAAATAGAAAAAAAATATGTATTTAAAAATTCTTATGGTTATGAAGAAATGGTTAATCTTCCAATGGATGATGATAGTATTAAAAAAATAAATAATAAAATAAATAAAACACCTTATGATGTTTACAAATATTATGATAATTCAGGTTTTAGTGAAGCTTCAAGTATAATAAGTCTTTTACATATCAATGTAAATGAATACTATTCAGCAAGTAGTGAGATAGTCGTGGCAGATGATCTTTCTAAGATATTGAAAGAAGAATTAATTGGAAAATATCCTAGTAAAGATAATGAAATTGTTATTTCTAATTATGTAGCAGACTTAATGATAAAAAAAGGTGTTGAAGTTCATGAAACTGTTGTTAAAACAGAATTTAAAACTTCAAATATCTTTAATCCTAAAAATTATGATGATATTTTAAATACAAAATATAATTATTATTTTGGATCAAGTGATAAAGTTAAAATAGTAGGTATTATTAACTATGATTTAAAAGATGTTTCAAATGATTATAAAGAAAACGTTTTATATAAAATATTTGTTAATGAAGATTTTATGAAAAACAGAAAAAATAAGAAAACAAATAGTTTAAGATCGTCTGTTGAACTAGAAGTTTTAGTAGATGGATTTGAAATAAAAGATGATGAAGATTCTAGGGTTCCAAGTTTTTATTCAGTACCTTTAAATAAAAAGCTTGAATATTTTGATGGTAAGTCTTGGAAAACAACAAACAGCTTAAAAGATAATGAAATTATTCTTAATATAAGTTACTTGAATTATAATGATGAAAATTATTATAGTGATTTAACAAGATATTTAAACTCTAATTATGGTGATTATGATGTGTTACAAAAAAGATTTATCGCTAATTATATAAATGAAAAAAATATTATAGGTAAAAAAGCTAATTTAAAGATATATTATGCTTTATTTGATAGAGAATTAATTAAAGAATATAAAGATTTTACTGTTGTTGGAGTTTATTTTAGCAATGAAGGTTATGAATATAATTATTTTGCAAATTCTATATTAGAAAATTATGTTCAAATGCAATATGAAAGAAGTAGTGTCTTATATCCAATGACTTTAGAAGAAGATTTTAAAGAAACGTTATCAAGCTTCCCAGTTAATTCTTCTTTAGCCATTAAAACAACTTATAGTAATACTTTATATCAAGAAAAAGCAATTCTTGATGCAATGAAAACTTTAGCATTTTATGCAAGTATTGTTTTATTAGTGTTTACAGTATTTTTAATAGCTAACTTTATTTTCACAAGCATCAATTATCGTAAAAAAGAAATAGGAATATTAAGGGCACTTGGTGCTAGAAGTAGTGACATAATAAGTATTTTCTTATGGGAAGGATTTACACTTTCCATTATATCTGGTACGATAAGTTCTATTTTACTTGTTATTGTATCTAATTATTTAAATTCTTATATAGCAAAAGAAATAGGAATGTTAACTACACCATTTATGGTAGGAATAAGACAATTTGTCTTTATATATTTAGTAGTTATTATAGTAACATTAATAGCAAGTATTTTACCAATTATTAAAATATCAAAGATGAAACCAATTGATGCTATTTTAAATAAATAGAATATATGGACATTTTGTGATAAATATGTTATAATTTATGTGCATTACAAGTTAATGCATGTATAATTTATACATATAATATTAATGCCTTAAGGCAAATAAAAAAGCTAGTGATTCCCACTATGAGAGGAACTTAAAAAAGACGGTGATTCCCACCTGAAAAAAAGAGGAACTTAAAAAAGATGGTGATTCCCACCTGAAAAAAAGAGGAACTTAAAAAATAATTAGAGAGCACAACTCTAATTTTTATTTTTAAAATTAACACAAACAAATGTATGAAAATATGTTGACAACATAATATTTTTTTGATAACTTATAGTTAATGAGGAGGCATACATGAAAAAGAAATTAGTATTAGTAAAATTAGATAGTAATTATTGTGACTATTTAAGAAATTTTGATGACAAAGTACCATATAATTATGGAAATAAAGAAAATAGGCCATTTATTGGAGTTTTATTTGAAGTCGGCGATTGTAAATACTTTGCACCACTTTCTAGCCCTAAACCAAAACATTTAAAACTTAAAACTAAAATAGATTTTTTGAAAATAGATGATGGAAAACTTGGGGGAATTAATTTTAATAATATGTTACCTGTTACTGATAAAAATATTATTGCAATTAATTTAAATGAAAAAACATATGATGTAAAAGATACAAAATATATAAAACTTTTGAAAGAACAATTATATTGGCTAAATCGTAATCCAGAAAAGTTGTATAAAAAATCTAAGACTCTTTATGATAAATATGTAAATAAAACATTAAATTATACAGTATTAAAAAGATGTTGTAATTTTAAATTACTCGAAGAAAAATGTGATGAATATAATAATTGTACTTTAAAATAGATACAAGATATGATAAAATAAATATAGAAAGAAGGTATGTATATGAGTATGGATTATTATGAATCATTTTTTGAAGGATATGTTGCTACATTAGGTATGGGTTCTTACATCTTTAGTTTTGCAGTTTATGTTTTTGAAGTTATTTGTTTATGGAAAGTATTTGAAAAAGCTGGAAAACCAGGTTGGGCCTCTTTAATACCTGTTTATAACATGTGGATATTTTTTGAAATGGCAGGATTTTCTGGTGCGTTGTCATTATTAGTCCTTGTTCCAGTATTTGGTTGGATAGCCGTAGGAATTCTAATGATCGTATCAGACTTTAGAATAGCTAAATGTTTTGGTAAAGATTCAGGATTTGGTGTAGGACTTTGGTTACTTAATCCAATATTTATGGCGATTTTAGCATTTGATTCATCAACATACACTGACTATTAGTAATTTACTAATAGTCAGAGTGTAGACAAACCCCTAGATTTTTCTAGAGGTTTTCTTAGGAATAAATTT
>URYZ01000018.1 GCA_900552235.1 uncultured Mycoplasmatota bacterium
TCGAGAAGCCGGAGAAGAAAAAGAAAGGCTTCCGTGCGAAGCTTCAGGCAAAGTACAATGAAGCAAACGAACAGCTGAAGGCAGAGAAAGCTGCCGATGCTGAACGCAAGGCAAACAAAAAGAAGAAATAAGATGCAAAATGGAGTGTGAAAATTCACACTCCATTTTTGACACTTACCGTATTTTATGGTATGTTAAATTAGTTAGTTCGACTTCAAAAGAAGTCGTAGAAAGGAATATCTTATGAAAAGAATCTTAGGAATAGACTATGGTGATGCAAGAACTGGAATTTCAATAACAGATGCATTAAATATAACAGCTCAAGGGCTTGAAACAATAAATAATAAAGGTTCTGATAAGGTAATATTAAAAAGACTTGATGAATTATTTTCTATATATGAAGTAGATACAATTGTTATAGGGAGACCTATAAATATGAATGGAACAGAATCAGAAAGAACAGAAATAACAGACAAATTTATTCATAAATTAAAATGTAAATATAATACTTTGAAAATAGAAACAATAGATGAAAGATTAACAACAGTTGCAGCACATAAAACAATGAACTTGTTAGATGTTAATAAGTATAAAAAGAAAAATATAGTAGATACTATATCTGCAGTATATATTTTAGAAACTTATTTAAATAAGATAAAGGTTAATTAAATTGAAAAATATAAATGTTTTAGAAAGGAAGGATTAAAAAATGGAAAACGAAGAAGTTGATAATATAATAGTATTAAATGATGAGGATGGAAATGAAGTAAGATTTGAATTCTTAGATTTAGTTGAATTAGATGATGAAGAATATGTAGTATTATTACCAGTAGCTGAAGAAGGAGAAGAGGAAGAAGGAGAGGTAGTTATACTAAAACTTGAAGACACAGATGAAGATTCAGATGAAGAATCTTATGTTGGAGTTGACGATGAAGAAATATTAAATAAAGTTTTTGAAATATTCAAAGATAAATTCAAAGATGAGTTTAACTTTATTGATGAATAATTAATATAGACATATTAAAATTATTAAATGAGATTTTTTTGTTAATAATATTGCAAAAGAATCTTATTTTTTCTTGTAAATTTAAAGAAGTATGATAAAATATAAGTATATAAAAGTTAAAATAATTATATTTGGAGGAAATCTAATGAAAAATTTTTCAAGTTGGTTAATAGCAATGTTTGCATTTATGTTTTGGGGTTTAAGATTAGTTGGAACAGTTATGACGTCATTGGGAGAAAGTTTTATGTTTGAACCTACTGATCTAACAATGGAAGTAGTGTTGCTGTTTATTACTTTTATTTGTATTTGTTTTATTATAAAGAGAAAATTATTAGCAAGTATAATTTATTTAGTAGCTCACTTATTCTATTATGGACCAAGTCTCTATACACATTTTATGGGCATTATTAATAATAGTCTTGAAATAAGTAATTATA
Source organism: uncultured Mycoplasmatota bacterium (assembly GCA_900552235.1). Classification (GTDB taxonomy): domain Bacteria; phylum Bacillota_I; class Bacilli_A; order RF39; family UBA660; genus CAG-611. Next base: position 1,444 of record URYZ01000018.1, read on the forward strand.
TGACAGTTTTCTTAGAACTTATAGGAATAGTATTACCACTAGCAGCTGTATTTGATGTATTGTTAGACAAAAATAGAAAAGCACATCCAACAGACAAAAAGACAGATTGGTTTTATAAAAATGAAGAATATGATAGAAAACTAGATGATCGAGCAGATAAGAATAATTATAGAACATTATAAAATATAGTAAAAAGTAGGTATTTGATAAATATCTACTTTTATGCTATTATATTGAGAAAATAACTGGAATAATAAAAGCAAGTGAAGATTCAACAGAATTAAAAGTAAAACGAATAGACCATATAAAAAATAGAAAATAAAAAGTGGGGTGTAAAAATGAACTTTAAATATATAAGAAAAATTAATTATTATGAAACAGACAAAATGGGAATTGTTCATCATTCAAATTATATAAGATATTTAGAAGAAGCAAGAAGTAGATGGTTAGAAGAAATTGGTGTATCAATGGAAAAGTTAGAAAGCCAAGGGTATACTATACCAACATTAGAGGTAGATTGCAAATACAAATGTCCTGTAACTAGCGGAGACACCATAATTATAGAGCCATATATAGAAGAATACAATGGAGTAAAAATGACAGTAAAATATAAAGTTATACAAGAAGGTACAAATAATATAGTTATAGAAGCATATACAAAGCATTGTTTTACAGATAAAAGTTTAAAACCAATTAATATGAAAAAGAAGAATATTGAGATACATAATAAATTTGAAGAATTGGTTAACGAGAAAAATGATAATAAATAGAAATGAAATTAATAAAGAATATGGTTCTAAAATGTTAAGAGATTTAAAAGAAAGGAGAATAATAAATGGACAATAAAAACTTACAAATAACTAATCATGATTTTTTAATATATAGGGATTCGAACAATGATGTTAAGGTTAGTGTAATGTTAATAAATAACGATATATGGCTTACGCAAAATTTAATTGCAGAATTGTTTGGTGTAGGAAGAAGCACAATAACAGAACATATTAATAATATATTAAATAGTGGTGAACTTGATGAAAATAACACCGTCGGAAAAACCGACGTTGATAATTCGAAAAAACCTGTAAAGATATATAACCTTGATATGATTATTGCAGTTGGATATAGAGTAAATTCAAAAAAAGCAACAAACTTTAGAATTTGGGCTACGAAAATATTAAAAGAATATATGATAAAAGGTGTAGTTATGGATGATGAAAGATTAAAAAATCCAAATTACATATTTGGCGAGGATTATTTTGAAGAAACACTTGAAAGAATTAGAAATATTCGTTCAAGCGAGAGAAGATTTTATCAAAAAATAACCGATATATATTCTTCTTGTAGTGTTGATTATGATAAAGATTCAGAAATAACAAAAGAATTTTTTAAAACAGTTCAAAATAAATTACATTATGCAATAACCGGTAATACTGCAGCTGAAACAATATATAACAGGGTTGATTCAGAAAAAGAAAATATGGGACTAACCAATTGGAAAAATTCTCCTGATGGACCAATCTATAAATATGACGTGGACATTGCAAAAAACTATTTAAATGAAAAGGAATTAAAAGATTTGAATAGAATAGTAACAATGTATTTAGACTATGCAGAATTACAAGCAGAAAATCATAATGCAATGACTATGAAAGATTGGGTAGAAAAGCTAAATGCATTTTTGCAATTTAATGGTAAAGAAATATTACACAATGCGGGGAAAATATCGGCTGGTGTTGCAAAAGAACTAGCTTATAAAGAGTATGATAAATTTAAAGTTAAACAAGATAAATTATATAAATCAGACTTTGATAATTTTTTAAGCGAAACAAGATTGATAGAGAATGGAAGTGATAAATAATGGATATGTATCAAAAAAGAAAAATGAGAAAAAATAAAAAAATGAACGAAGATACAAAAAAAATGCCATCAACGAGTATCAACTGGTATCCAGGACATATGGCTAAGACCAAAAGACTCATAAAAGAAAATTTAGGATTGATAGATATAATTTATGAAGTAATTGATTCAAGAATACCATATAGTTCTAAGGTAATAGATATAAATACTTTAATAAACAATAAACCAAGAATACTTATTATGACAAAGTATGATTTATGTGATAAAAACGAAACAGAAAAGTTTGTTAAATATTATGAGGAAAAAGGTTATGTTGTAGTTAAATATGATTTAAATACAAAAACATCTTTTAATGATTTACTTGATTTAAGTAGAAATCTTCTTGAAGACAAAATGAAAAAAAGAGAAGAAAAAGGGCTTAAAAGAACTACAATAAAAGCTTTAGTTGTAGGTGTTCCAAATGTTGGTAAATCTACTCTTATAAATAAAATAGTAGGTAAAAAAAGTGCAACTGTAGGTAATAAACCTGGTGTTACAAAAAATCTTAATTGGGTTAGAGCAAGTAAAGATATTGAACTTTTAGATAGTCCAGGAATACTTTGGCCAAAATTAGAACAAGAAACAGTTGCTTATAATTTAGCAAGTATGACTGCGATAAAAGAAGAAATACTTGATAAACAAGATGTGGCAGTATATATAATAAAAACATTATATAAATTGTATCCTTCTAAATTAGAAGAATTTTATAATATAACATCAATTATAGATTTTGAAGAAGTATTTAATATTATTGCTAAGAAAAAAGGTTTGTTACAAAAAGGTGGAATACCTAATTATGATAGAGTAATAGATTTAATAATTAACGATATAAAAAGTGGTAAGATAAAAGATATTACTTTTGATAGGATTTCTCATGAATAGAAAAGAAATTATTGAAGTTTTAAATAAGTTAGATCTTCCAAAAAGTGAATATGTTGTGTTATCAGGAGCAAGTATGGTAATGCAAAAGGTAAAATCTAAAACAAGTGATATAGATATAAGTGTAAGTAAAGAATTGTTTGGTATTCTTAAAAATAATGCTACAATAGTTAATAGTTTCCTTGGGTATGATGTTTATAAAGTAAATGATTATGAAGTAGAATTTAGTAATAACTATAGTTTTTTTGATAAAAGTAATGCTGTTTTAATTAATGATATTTATTTTCAAGATTTAAATAGTATAAAAAAAATGAAGGAAAATTTTAATAGAAATAAAGATAAAAATGATATAAAAAAAATAGATTTATTTTTAGATTTAAAAGATAATTTAAAATACGAAAAAGAACTATACAATAAAGGCTATAGTTTAATTGCAGGAGTTGATGAAGTAGGTCGTGGGCCTCTTGTTGGACCTGTAGTGGCAGCGGCTGTTATTCTTCCTAAAAATTATAAACTTGAAGGTCTTACTGATTCAAAAAAGTTATCGGAAGCAAAAAGAAATTATTTTGATGAAATAATAAAACGTGATGCAATTAGTTATGGTATAGGAGTTATAGATAATAATATAATAGATGAAGTAAATATTTATGAAGCTACTAAACTTGCAATGAAACAAGCTATTTCTAATTTAAAAATTAAACCTGATTATGTTTTAACAGATGCAATGAAATTAGATATAGATATAGATTTTAAACCCTTAATCAAAGGGGATTTAAGAAGTTTATCTATTTCAGCAGCAAGTGTTATTGCTAAAGTATATAGAGATAATTTAATGTATCTTCTTGATAAAAAGTATCCATATTATAATTTTAAAAATAATAAAGGATATCCTACAAAGGATCATATCGAAGCAATAAAAAAATATGGTATAATTAAAGAACATAGAATAAGCTATCATCCAGTTAGTGAATATATTAATAAAAAGTAAAGGAAAAAAGAGTATGAAGTATTTAAAAAAATTAAATGAAAAAAATTATAACTTTAAAGGCGTAGATAAAGTAAAATTATATTTATTTATTTTTATCGCTGGGGCTTTTGCTGGATATATATATGAAGTTATATTTGAACTTATAGAATCAGGAACATTTGTTAATAAAGGATTTTATTATGGACCATATTTACCTGTTTATGGTGTTGGTGCAGTGTTTTTAAGTTTGATTCTTAATAATTATAAAAAACATCCATTTTTAGTATTTGTTTTAGGAATTTTAATTACAGGAATAGTTGAGTATATAACAGGTTATGCAATGTATAAAATATTTCACAAGAAATGGTGGGATTATACAGGACTTTTCTTAAATATTGATAGTTATGTATGCTTTAGATCAGTATTTACTTTTGCAATTGGGGGAATGTTATTAATTTATATTGTGGAACCTTTAATAAAAGAATTTATAAGCACTAAAAGTAAAAAAATAACAAACATAATAAGTATTGTTTTTATTGTTATATTTGTAATTGATGTTTTATTATCATTTTTAATAAGAAATAAAATATAAAACAGTATTTGACATAAATAAAAAAATGATGTATAAATTATAACTGAAGATGAAAGGAATTTAGAATATGAAAAATTTAGTAATCGTGGAATCTCCTAGTAAAAGTAAAACAATAGAAAAATATTTAGGAAATTCTTATAAAGTTGTTTCTTCTAAAGGACATATTAGAGATTTAAAAACAAGTGGCAAATATGGGTTTGGTGTTGATGTTGATAATAATTTCGCTCCAAGTTATGAACCAATAAAAGGAAAACAAAAAGTAATAAATGATTTAAAAAAATTAGCTAAAGATAGTGATATGGTATATCTTGCATCAGATCCTGATAGGGAAGGAGAAGCTATTAGTTGGCATTTAAAAGATGCTTTAGGATTAAAAGATAAAGAATATGAAAGAGTAGTTTTTAATGAAATAACTCATGATAAAGTACTTGAAGCTTTTAAACATCCTAGAAAAATAGATGATGATTTAGTAAAATCACAAGAAGCAAGAAGAATACTTGATAGAATTATTGGGTTTCGTTTATCTAAATTAATGCAATCAAAAACAGGAGGAAAAAGTGCAGGTAGAGTCCAAAGTGTTGCATTAAAATTAATCGTAGATAGAGAAGATGAAATTAATAGTTTTATTCCAGAAAAGTACTATACGATAACAGCGTTTTTTAATGATTTTGAAGCAGATATATTTAAATATAAGACTACTGATTTAGAAATAACAAAAGAAGAAGAAGTAAATAATATTTTATCTAAATTAAATAAGACATTTAATATTGAAGAAATAGAGAAAAAAGAAAAATTAAAAAAAGCTAAATATCCTTTTACAACTTCAACTCTTCAACAAGAAGCATCAACAAAATTAGGCTTTACTGGTAAAAAGACAATGAGTATAGCACAAAAATTATATGAAGGTATAGATATAGGGACTGAAACAACTGGACTTATTTCTTATATGAGAACTGATTCTGTTAGATTAAGTGATGAATTTGTTGGAAAAACATTAAATTATATTGAAAAAAATTATGGTAAAGAATATATTGGTTATGTTAAAACAAGTAAAAAGAAAGAAAACGTTCAAGACGCTCATGAAGCAATAAGACCAACTGATATAAATAAAACACCAGAAAAGATGAAAGAGTATTTAACAAGTGATGAATATAAATTATATAAACTTATTTATATAAGAACGCTTGCTAGTTTAATGAAAGATGCAAAAACATTAGCAACAACAATTATTTTAGATAATAATGATTATAAGTTTAAAGCTAGTGGTAGTGTTTTAACATTTGATGGATATTTGAAAGTTTATAGTGATTATGAAGATAAAGAAGACAGAATATTACCTGATTTAGATAAATATAATACTAGTGTTTTAGTATCTACTAAAATAGAAAGTGACGAACATTATACAAAACCAAAACCAAGATATACAGAAGCAAAATTAATAAAAGAACTTGAAGAATTAGGAATAGGTAGACCATCAACTTATGTTAAAATAATAGATACTTTAAAATTAAGAGATTATGTAAAAGTTATTGATAAAAAATTTGTTCCAACTGAAATAGGAATAGCTACAACAAGAAAACTACAAGAAAGTTTTTCTAATTTAATAAATGTTACTTATACTGCTAATATGGAAAATGATCTAGATAAAATAGCGGAAGGTAAAAAAGTATGGTATGAACTTTTAAATGAATTTTGGAAAGAATTTGAACCACAAGTAAAGGAAGCTTTTACGTCTATGGAAAAAGTTGAAGCAAAAAAAACAGGGGAAAAGTGTCCTGAATGTGGAAGTGATATGGTAATTAGAAATGGTAAATTTGGTGAATTTGAAGCATGTAGTAATTATCCGACATGTAAATATATTAAAAAGAAAGAAAAAGAAGTAAAAGAAATAATTCCATGTCCTAATTGTAAAGGAACAATTATTGAAAAGAAAACAAAAAAAGGTAAGATATTTTATGGATGTAATAATTATCCAAAGTGTAATTTTGCTAGTTGGGATAAGCCTTTAATTGAAAAATGTCCTGAATGTGGAGGAGTTTTAGTAGAAAAAAAAGATAAGATTAAATGTTTATCTTGTGACTATGAAAAGTAAAGTAAATTAATAGTTTTAAAAAATCTATTGATTTTAATTTTTTGTTGTGATATAATTATAGTGTCGAAAGGAGAATAATGACAATGAAAAAGAAATTTTTATTTATAGTGGCAGCACTTGTGTTATTTGTTCCAAATGCAATGGCTGCTGAAAAAACAGTAGCAACAGATGCTGAATTTATCGAAGCATTTAAAACTGCTGAAACAAATGATGTAATTAAATTAACTACAAATATTACATTCAATGACCATTTACAATGTGGAAATGGGAAAAAATTAACTGTTAACTTAAATGGTTTTAATTTAACAGCAACAGATGGAAAGACAATAATCGTTCAAAATGGAGAACTTACATTTACTGGAAAAGGTATAATTGATGTTAAAGATTCAATTGTAAATGTATGGGGAATTGAAGATAGTACATCTACAAGCAAATCTATTTTAAATATAGATAAAGATGTAACTATTAAAAGTAATGATTCAGGTATTGCTGTATTCTATGATGAAAAAAATGCATATAATACAGAAGTTAATTTTGCTGGAAAAATACAAGCTGTTAACTTAGGAATAACTGTAAATGGAACTATAAAACATGAAAATGGACCAGTAATTAATATTAAAAATGGTGCAAGTATCACAACTACTGCTGATGATGGTGTAGCTTTATATGGCGCTGGTAGAGGGACTTATACTATTGAAGAAGGTGCATATCTTGAAGGAGCAACTGGTGTTGAAGTTCGTGCAGGTATTTTAAATGTTAAAGGTGGAACTATTGTTGGTACTGGAAAAGAATTAGTATCAAAACCAAATGGTAATGGAGCGACAACACAAGGGGCAGGTATTGCAGTAGTACAACATACTACTTTATTACCAATAGATGTAACTATTTCTGGAGGAAATGTTAAAGGTGTTAAAGCATTATATGTAAATAATACTCAACAAAATCCAGCTGAAGCTTGGGAAAAAGTTAAAGTAACAGTAGAAAAAGGAACATTTAATACTGAAGTTGATAAAGCTTATTTAGCAGAAACAACAACATTAGAACAAAGTGGTAATAATTATGTTGTAAAACCAAATGTTAAAGCTGAAAGTGCAGGAGTTAAATTTGAAAGTGATGATGCTTTCTCAAATGAATATACTTTAGTAGTTGCTCCAAAAACTGAAAAAGAAGTTAAAGATGTAACAACTAAATTAACTGAAGCTTATAAAGATAATAAAAAAGTTGCAGGATTAAAATTAATTAGTCTTCATGACATTAGTATGTATTTAGATAATGAAGTTGTACCAATGGAAAATGGAAAATATACTATTTCAATTCCAGTAGCAGAATCTTTAAGAAACTTCAAAAACTATAAAGTAATTTATGTTAATGAAGATGGTGAAATTCAAGAAACAATTGATGCTAAATTAGTTAATGGAAAAGTTGTATTTACAACAACTCACTTAAGTACATATGGAGTAATTGGATATAATAATCCAACAATGAACCCAGAAACAAGTGATGGTGTTATGACTTATGCAGTTATTCTTTGTGCTAGTATTTTTGCATTAGGTTCAGCTGTAGCTTTAAAAAAAAGATATAACTAAAAAATTAAAGAACTATTAATTTAGTTCTTTTTCTTTTATTAAAAATGTGTTATTATAGAAAGCAGTAATTAGTTAGGGGATTTTGGTATGGATTATAAAGGACTTAAAATATGTAAAATTTTAGAACCAACTTTTATGGAAGATAATAAAGTTTTTAAAGTTAATGATGTTTGTTTAGGATATGAAACAAATAATAACATTATAGTTATATCAGGAAATTATGCTGGAAATATTTATCCTAATATTAAAAAGGTGGATTTTAAGAATATAGATGAAAATTCTTATTATGGATGGGCAGAAAACATCAATAATTTAAAAATTGTTTTTGGCACTAATGATATTGTCGAATTAAAAGATAATTTAGAAACAGTTGTTCTTGATAAGATGTATTATATTGACTATGAAAAAGGTATTGTCGAACCATATAGTTTTGAAATTCCTGATTTATTTGATGAAAATATAACTTATGAACAAGAAGAAAAACAAGAAGAAAAACAAGAAGAAAATCTTGATAACATTTTACCTTCAATAAAAGATATAAGTTCAAAAATAAAAGAAAAAATAATTAGTCAAGATACTGCAATAAATCAGGTTTTAGCAGCAATATATGGTAATAGACAAATAATAGAAAATGAAAGTTTAACTAAAGAAGAAAAAAGAAACTTGAAAAAATCTGTTTTAATATATGGAAACACAGGAACAGGAAAAACAGAAATATCAAAACAAATAGCTAGTTTTTAAAATTTACCTATTCAAATTGAAGATGCTACAAAATATACTGCAGAAGGTTATCAAGGTAGTAGTGTTAATGAAATGCTTATTCATTTATATAGAAAATGTAATGGTGATTTAAAAAAAGCTGAAAATGCAATATTGGTAATTGATGAAATAGATAAGAAAAAAGATAATAAAACTTCTTATACTTCATCTACTACTGATGTTTTATATTCACTTCTTAAAATAATCGAAGGAGAAACATTTATTTTACAAATTGGAGAAGATAGAAAATTAATTGAATTTGATACATCTAATTTAACAATTGCTTTAAGTGGTAGGTTTGAGGGAGTAGATAAAGTAAAAGAAGATAGAAAATCTATTGGATTTAATATATCTTCTTTGGAAAAAGAAGAAAATCCTAAAGTGGCTCAAGCAGAAAATTTTGTAAAATTAGGTATTCCAGGAGAATTTATTGGTCGTAATTCTTGTATTGTAAGAACAAATGACTTAAGTGTAGAAGATTTAAAATTAATAATAACATCATCTTCTTTAAGTGCTTTACTTTTAAAAAAGAAGTTTTATGAACTTAATAATGTTTCTTTAACATATGATGATGATTTTATAACTTTTTTAGCAGAAGAAGCATATAAATCAGGTATCGGAGCAAGAGGTATTAAACAAGCTTTAGAAAATGTAATAAAAGATTTAGAATTTGAAATATTATCAGGAGATATAAAAGAAATTAAGTTAACAAGAAATGGCGTTATTAAAAAATATAATAACGATAAAAAATTAGTAAGAAAACAAGAACTAAATATATAAAAGAAATAAGTAAAATATTTCTTTTTTTTATATTTTTTGGTATAATCTATATGGGTGTTATATAAATGGAAAATATATATAATTTAACAAAAGAAGATTTAGAATCTTATTTAATTAATATTAATGATAAAAAATTTAGATCTACGCAAATATATGACTGGTTATATGTAAAAAGAGTTAAATCTTTTGATGAAATGACTAATTTAAGTAAAACTCTTATAAGTAAACTAAAAAAGGATTTTAAATGTAATCATTTAGAAATAGTAAAAGAGGAAAAAGATAAAGATGTATCTAAATATTTATTTAAACTTTATGATGAAAATTATGTTGAAACTGTTTTAATGGAACATAATTATGGACTTAGTTTATGCGTTTCAAGCGAAGTTGGTTGTAATATGGGATGTATTTTTTGTGAAAGTGGAAGACTTAAAAAGGTTAGAAATCTATATGCATATGAAATAGTTTTACAAATACTTATGATTGAAGAAAGAATCAAAAGAAGAATTTCACATATTGTTGTTATGGGCATTGGGGAACCATTTGATAATTACGATAATATAATGAAGTTTGTAAAAATAATTAATGATCCAAAAGGACTTGCTATAGGAAGTAGGCATATAACTATATCAACATGTGGGGTTGTTCCTAAAATATATGAATTTAGTAAAGAACCTTTTCAAGTAAATTTAGCAATTTCTTTACATGCTCCGACAAATGAATTAAGAACTAAGATTATGCCTATTAATAAAGCCTATAATATAGAAACATTAATAAAAGCAGTAAAAGATTATATAACTATTACTAATAGAAGAGTTACATTTGAATATATTTTATTAGATAATGTAAATGATAAAGATATTGATGCTAAAAATCTTGCTAAACTTTTAAAAGGTATAAATTGTTATGTAAATTTAATTCCTTATAATGAAAGTAGTAATTTTACACTTAAAAGAAGTAAAACTTCGCAAATTAATAGATTTTATGATATACTTAAAAAAGAAGGTATAAATGTAACAATAAGAAAAGAGTTTGGTTCTAATATATCTGCGGCATGTGGACAACTTAGAAGTAAAAAGGAGGAACAAAAATGAAATCATTTTATTTAACAGATACAGGTTTAGTTCGTGATCATAATGAAGATAGTGTTATAATTTCTGAAAATGGTGAAGGATGTTATCTTATGGCAGTAGCTGATGGCATGGGTGGACATCAAGCAGGTGAAGTTGCTTCATCTATTGCTATTAGCTATCTTGGTAAAAGATTTACAAGTGATTTTAGAAAAATGAGTAAAGTAGATGCTGTTTCTTGGTTAAGATTTAGTGTTATTGAAATTAATAGTTTAATATTTAAATATACAGAAGACCATCCTGAAAGTAAAGGAATGGGAACAACTTTAGTTTTAGCGCTTGTTACACCTGAATATATACTTTTTGGTAATATAGGAGATTCAAGTGGATTTGTAATGAAAAATAATCATTTGCATAAAGTTACACACGATCATACACTTGTTAATTTACTTGTAACAGCAGGAGAACTAACGGAAGAAGAAGCAAGAAATCATCCAAGAAAAAATATTTTAATGAATGCGCTTGGAATAAATGATCCAATTGATATAGATATATTTGATTGCAGCATGGATATTTCTTCAATACTTTTATGTTCGGATGGGCTTACAACAATGCTTCTTGATGAACAAATTGAAAAAACGCTTTTAGAAGAAAATTTAAGTATAGAAGAAAAAGTGGAAAGACTTATAAATAAAGCAAACAATAGAGGTGGAAAGGATAATATTTCTGTTGCTTATTTAGAAAAATAATGAAAGGTGTTGGGTAAAGTGATAGTAAAAGGACAAAAAATAAATGATAGATATGAAATAATTAAAACAATTGGAGAAGGTGGTATGGCTAATGTGTATTTAGCAAAAGATACCATTTTAGATAGGGATGTTGCAATTAAAGTTTTAAGAGGAGATCTTGCGAGTGATGAAAAGTTTGTAAGAAGATTTCAAAGGGAAGCTTTATCAGCATCAAGTTTATCACATCCTAATATTGTTGAAATATATGATGTTGGGGAAGATGATGGTAATAATTTTATCTGCAACATAATAAAACAAAATTTTCACTCCATATCTATTATTATATAGTTATGGAGTATGTTCCTGGTAAGAATTTAAAACAAGTACTTAAAAAACGTGGTAACTTAACAGTTAGTGAAGTAATTGATATTATGCTTCAAATAACAAGTGCTATGGGACTTGCACATGATAGTTTAATAATTCATAGAGATTTAAAACCACAAAATATCTTAATGATGGATGATGGTGGTGTTAAAATAACTGATTTTGGTATAGCTATGGCTCTTAATGCAACACAACTTACACAAACAAATTCTGCGATGGGTTCAGTTCATTATTTTCCACCAGAACAAGCAAGTGGTAAAGGTTCTACTTTAAAAAGTGATGTTTATTCTCTTGGAATAATGATGTATGAACTTTTAACTGGATATCTTCCTTTTAGAGGAGATAATGCCGTTGAAATAGCATTAAAACATTTAAAAGAACCAATTCCTTCGATAAGAAGTGAATTTCCAAATATTCCACAAAGTGTTGAAAATATAATTATTAAAGCAACTGCAAAAAATCCTAAAAATAGATATAATAATGCTAATGAAATGCATGAAGATTTACTTACATGTTTAAATAAAGAAAGATTAGAAGAACCAAAAATAAAACTTAAATATAATGAAGGTATATCTGATGATGTTGCTTTTGAAGTAGATAAAGAAAATATGGATGATAGTTTTGTTAGTCAAATTAAAGATACAAAAGATAATAAAAATAAAACAATAATTATTTTAGGTAGCGTTCTTGGAGGTTTGGTAGTAATCTTAGGTATTGTATATTTTACATTATCAATATTTGCTACTTCAAAAGATGTAAAAATACCAGATGTTAAGAATTTAAGTGTTGAAGATGCTGATACATTGCTTAGAAAAAGAGGTTTAAAGGTAGCATTAAATTCTGAAGAAGAACCATCTTTAGAAGTGGAAGAAGGTAAAATAATAGGCACTAAGCCTGAAATAGGCAGAGTAGTAAAAGAAAATACAGAAATTACCTTAATAATTTCAACAGGACAAGTAACTTATGAAGTGGAAGATTTAACTGGTAAAAATTATCGTGAAGTTAAAACAGAGTTAGAAATAAGATATTCATTAAAAGTTACTGTTGAAGAAAAAGAAGTAGAAGAGCAAAAAGATAAAAAATATGATAAAGAAGAAATTGTAGCTCAAAGTGTTAAAAAAGGTGAAGTTCTAACAACAGGAGATGAAATAATTTTATATATTCCAAAAGTTTTAGAAAAATACCCTGACTTTGTTAATGAAAATTGGTCTATTACAGATATTCAAAAATGGGCTAAAGAAAAAGAAATATCTTTAGTAATTATAGAAAAAGAAACAAATGAATATAAAGAAGGTGCAATAATAGCACAAAGTAGAGCAAAAGATTCTGTTGTAACAAAAGGAGCAGAACTTAAAATAACAATTGCTAAGAAAATAGAAACACCTGAAGAAGTAGAACCTAATCCAGCAACTCCACCAGAAGAACAAGGAACAAACTAATATGGAAGGTCAAATAGTTAAAATTATTAGTAATGATTATTTTGTAAAAACAAATAATAATGAATATATTTGTAAAGCAAGAGGAAAATTTAGACAAGAAAATATTACCCCAAAAGTTGGGGACTTTTGCTTATTTGATGAAAAAGAAAAAGTAATAAAAGAAATAAAACCAAGAATAAATACACTTTCAAGACCTTTAGTATCTAATATTAATCAAGCATTTATTGTTACAAGTTTAAAAAATCCAGACTTTTCTTCTAATTTGCTTGATAAATTAATATGTATATGTATTTTAAATAATATTGAACCTATTATATGTCTAACAAAAAAAGATTTACTTACTAAATCTGAATATAAAGATTTAAAAAAAATAATTAATTATTATAAAAAACTAGGTATAAAAGTAGTATATAATAATAATATAAATAAAATAAAAAAACTATTAAAACATAAAACAACAGTTTTTACAGGACAAACTGGGGCAGGAAAATCTAGTTTAATGAATAAATTAGATAAAAGTTTAAATTTTGAAACAAATGAAATAAGTAAAGCTTTAGGTAGAGGAAAACATACAACAAGAACTGTTTCTTTGGTAGAAATAAATAATGGTAAAGTACTTGATACACCTGGTTTTAGTGATATAGATTTAAGTGTTTATAAAAAAGAAGATATAAGAGATAGTTTTAAAGAATTTAAAAATAAATGTAAATATACTAATTGTATGCATATTAATGAAAAAGAATGTGTTGTAAAAGAGTTAGTAAATAAAAATATAATTTTAAAATCAAGATATGAAAACTATATTAAATTTATAAAATAGAAGGGAATATGTTATGAAAGAAGTATCAGGATCGTTTTTATCAAATAACGATAAGCTTTATGAAATAAATAGATTAAATAATAGTAATGTAGATTATATACATTTTGATGTTATGGATGGTAAGTTTGTTTCTAATAAAAATATTACAGTAAGTGAACTTCCTAAATTAATTGATAATGTAAAGAAAAAAATAGATATTCATTTTATGGTAAGTAATCCAGATAAATATATAGAAAAAATTTGTTATTATAATATAGAATATATTACTATACATTATGAAATTAAAAATCTTGAAGATTATATAGATAAAATAAAAAATTATGGTTTTAAAGTAGGGATAGCAATTAAACCTGAAACCGATATAGAAAAAATATATTATTTATTAGATAAAATTAATTTAGTTTTAATAATGAGTGTAGAACCTGGTAAATCAGGGCAAAAATTTATTGATGTAAGTGATAAAATAAATAAACTAAAACAAGAAATAATAAATAGAAAATTAAATGTTAAAATAAGTGTTGATGGTGGAATTAATGAAGAAGTATTAACTTATGTAAAAGAAGCTGATATTTTGGTTAGTTCATCATTTATATTAAGTGATTTGGATAAAAATGTAGATATACTTAAAAATATATAGGAATTTGTTATGTTAGTATTAAATAATAAAGATGAAGTATTAAATTGTTATCTAGGGAAAGATAAAAAGAAAACATTTGCATTTAATAATAAAAAATATTTAGTTAAATTTCCAGATCCAATTAAGAAGAAGGATAATATTATTTACTATATGAGTAATAATTTTTCAGAATTTGTTGGTAGTAATATTTTTAAAATAATAGGTATTGAAGTACAAAATACACTACTTGGAACTTATATGTATAATGAAAAAGAAAAAATAGTATGTGCTTGTGAAGACTTTACAAGTGAAGATAATAAATTATATGAATTTGATTCATTAGCATTAAGTGTTAATACTGATAAAAAAATAGATACTGAACTTTTAGATATTACAGAAGTTATAGATATATTGCAAAAAGAAAGTAGTATAATTATTACCGATAATATAAAAGAAAAGTTTTGGGACATGTTTGTTGTAGATAGTTTAATAGGTAATACTGATAGACATAATGGTAATTGGGGTTTACTTGTAAATGTTAAGACAAAAAAGGCTGTATTTTCTCCAATATATGATAATGGTTCTTGTTTAAATCCTTTAATAGAAGAAGAGAACTTTGAAAAAATGAGCGATACTGAAATAAAAAATTTAGCTGTTAATTGTTATTCTTGTATTAAAGAAAATGGTAAAAAAATAAATTATAATTCTTATATTAAAAGTATGAAAAATAATGAATGTAATTCTGCTATTAAAAGAATATTCCCTAAAATTAATATAACTTTAATAAATGAGTTTATAGATAATATATCTTGTATGTCAAATAAAAGAAAAGAATTTTATAAAAAAATTATTTTCTATAGATATGAAGTATTAAATAATATTTATAATAAGTTAAGCAAGTAAAAAATTACTTGTTTTTGTTTATGAAAAAGTTTATTAAAAATTTATGGAAAAGTTTGTTAAAATGTATAAAAAATATTGACAACCTGGGGGGGGTATTTTATATAATTAATTTATAAAGT
>URYZ01000019.1 GCA_900552235.1 uncultured Mycoplasmatota bacterium
AATTTATTCCTAAGAAAACCTCTAGAAAAATCTAGGGGTTTGTCTACACTCTGAGAAGTTTAGATTAACTTCTTTTTATATAAAAAAGACCTTAAATAGGTCTATACTTATCAGCATCTTTATAAGGATTACTTTTATCAATTCTATCAATAAATAAAATTCCATTTAAATGATCAATTTCATGTTGAAAAGCAATTGCAAGTTCTTCACGCCCTCTAACTCTTATTTTATTACCATCAACATCATACCCTTCAACTGTTACTCTTGCATATCTTGGTACAATTCCTTCGCATTCACGATTAATACTTAAACATCCTTCTCCTTCTTCAACGTAAATCATCTCTTCGGAGTTACTAACTATTTTTGGGTTAATAATAACATAATTTTTAAATGTTTCTTTTATTTCTTGTTCATGGACAACAACAAAGTATCTTTTATTAATTCCAAGTTGAATGGCAGCAAGTCCCATGCCTGGTCTTAAATCATATTTTTCTGCTATTTCTTCTATTTGACTGTTTGTTAAGTAATCAATTATGTCGTTAATAGTGTTTTTATCTTCTTCGCTCAAAGGAAACTTAACTTCTTCACTAATAGTTCTAAGTCTTTTATCTACTTCATCTAATATATCTAACTTTTTAATATTTTTAGTGCTTTTTTTCATATACTTCACCCTTTTTGTAAAAATCAGTTATATTTTACCACAAAACAAGAAAAAAGGAAATAGTTTTCTCTATTTCCTAACAATAATTATATATTAGTTCCAATTTCTAGCGCCAAGAATAATTATTAATAAGATAAATAATACTAGAACAATTGCATATCCGCTTCCAGCATATCCTGTGTTACCACCGCATGTTGGCATAGTATTTCCACAGCATGATGTTCCACCATAGTTACCGTATCCATAAGAATTTCCGTAATAATACATAAACATCCTCCTTTTGATTTATCTAATATAGTTTATTAAACTAGTAAAGTTTTTGCCATTATAAATAACTAAGTTTTATTAAATAATTGTTTACATAGTTTAAAAAATGTTTATTTTTAAGTTTAATAAAAGATAAATTTGTGTTATTATATTAATGAGGATAGAGTATGAAAAGTAAATTAAGAAATATTGATAAAAAACTTTTTTTAACAACAGTAGTTTTATTTGGTTTTGGGCTTATTATGATATTTTCTGCTTCAAGTGTAACAGCTTATTTTCAAGATGTAAGTCCTAGTTATTATTTTACTAGACAATTAGTCATAATATTAATTGCGTTTTTAATATGTGCAATTATTGGAATGCGAATAAAAACCAAGAATTATAAGGGATACTCGTGGATAGCACTTGTTGCTATAACTTGTATTATTTTTGCTACACTTATTTATTCTGTTGCTATAAATGGTGCAAAAGGGTGGATTGAACTTCCTGTTATTGGTACTATTCAACCTAGTGAATTTGCTAAACCCATTATTATTATATGGATAGGAACAATGCTAGGTTTTTCTAAAGATAAAGAATTAAAAGATCAAGTAAAAAACTCTTTAGTGGTTCTAATTGTAGCTGCTTTAATCTTTTTTATGGTAGTTTTAGAAAAGGATTATGGTACCGCGATAATATTTTTCATAATATGTGCAGTTATGTTTTTTACATCTCCTGTTGATAAAATAATTAAAAAGAAAATAGGTTTAATTGGAGGAACTGCAGCAGCTTTTATGATTATTGTGTTAACAATTATAACTTTAAATGTACCAGGTTTTATTGATAGTGATAAATTAGATAGATTTAATATAAAATCACCATGTGAAAGATATTTAACAACAGGTAATCAAATATGTAATGGTTATATAGCTATTAATAATGGAGGATTATTAGGAAAAGGATTTGGGAATAGCACTCAAAAATATTTATATCTTCCAGAAGCTCATACGGATTTTATATTTCCTATAATAGTTGAAGAAACTGGAATTGTCGGAGCAGTATTTGTTTTATTTTTATATTTTTTACTTATTTGTAGAATATTAAGTATTGCAAAAAAAACAACTAATAATGCTAATAGACTTATATGTTATGGTACGGTTACCTATATATTATCGCATATTGTTATTAATTTATTTGGAGTAACTGGAATTATTCCTTTAACAGGTGTGCCACTTCCGTTTATGAGTTACGGAGGAAGTTTTGCGGCTTCGATAATTGTAATATTAACTGTTATTCAAAGAATAAACTATGAAGAAAACAAAAAAATACAAAAAAAATGACCTAAAATTTAGGTCATTTTAATTTTGACCCGTATAATTATATATGGAGGGTAAATTATATGGAAAAAATAAAAGAAATATTTGAAGAAAATAAAATAACTATAGTTTCTTGTTTAACAATACTAATTTTATCTTTTTTTCTAAATGTTTATATGTATTATTTTATAAATGATAATATAAATAACATTAATGATAAAATAGGTAATTTAGAAGTTAATAAAGAAGAAATAAAAGAAGAAGAGGAAATAACATACGTATATGTTGACATTAAAGGAGAAATAAAAAAACCAGGAACTTATAAAATGAATAAAGAAGATAGAGTAATTGATGTCATTGAAAAAGCAGGAGGTTTAACTTCTAATGCTTCAACTATTGCTAATAATTTAAGTAAAAAAGTGACTGATGAAATGGTTATAATAATTTATAGTAAAAATGAAATAAAAGATTTTTCTAAAACAAAAGAGCTTGAAGAAAGTATATCTTCTAATTGTAATAATAATTCAAGTAATTATAATAATACTAATTCTTCATGCATTGAAAAAACTACAAATGAAGAAACAAAAAAAGATGGTAAAATTTCACTTAACAAAGCAACAAAAGAGGAATTAATGACTATAAAAGGTATTGGTGAAAGTAAAGCAGAAAGTATAATAAAATATAGAAAAGAAAATGGTTTATTTAAATCCTTAGAAGAGTTAAAAGATATATCAGGTATTGGTAATAGTATTTATGATAAAATTAAGGACTATCTTACTTTGTAATTTTCCTTATTACATAATTCTTCTTATTGCTTTATTATATTTTTTGATTACTAATTTTTTTATTGTATATAAAAGTAATTATGATGAAATAAGTAGTATAAATGCTAAAATAGTAGATATTACAATTAAAGATTATGGAATAAAACTAACTTTAAAAAATAAAGAAAAATTAATTGGATATTTATATTTAGAAAAAGAACAAAAGGAAGAATTTTTAAATAATTATAGTTACGGTGATATAGTTTATATAAAAACAGAAAAATTAGAAATAAATAATAATACTGTAGAAAATACATTTAATTATAGAGAGTATTTATATAATAATAAAATTTTTCATGTTTTAAAAATAAATTATATCGAAAAAGTAAAAGATAATAAGAATATTTTTTATAAGATAAAAAACAATCTTATAAAAAATAGTTTTAAACTAGAAAAAAGTTATCCATATATAAATGGATTAATATTTGGCAAAGATGATTATATAAATGATGATGTTACAACATCTTTTAGAAACATAGGAATAAGTCATTTATTTGCAATAAGTGGCACACATGTATCTATTTTTGTACTTATTTTAAACAATATATTAAAAAGATTAAAAATATATGAAGAAAAAAGATGTATTATAATAATTTTATTTTTATTATTTTATATGTTTTTAACCTCCTATCCTATGTCTGTACTTAGAAGTTGCATTTTTACAATTTTACTAACAATTAATAAGAGGTTTTATTTCTTTATAAAACCTCAAAATCTACTTTATTTAACATTAGCAATAATTTTATTTATAAATCCTTTATATATTTATAATTTGGGTTTACAATTATCTTTTTCTATTAGTTTAAGCCTAATTCTTATGGAAAATTATATAAATAAAAATAAAGCTAAAATAGAAAAAGCTTTATGTATATCCTTTATATCATTTATTGTATCTTTTCCTATAGTTATTAATAACTTTTATGAAGTTAATTTTTTATCTATCATTTACAATTTATTCTTTGTCCCTTTTATAACGATGCTAATTCTTCCTTTAACATTAATAAGTTTTATATTTCCATTTTTAGACAATATTTTACATATACTTATATTTATTTTAGAAAATTTGACATTATTTTTAAGTAAAATAAGTGCTTTAAAAATAACATTTTGTAAAGTTAATTTTGTCATATTTTGTCTATATTATGTATTAATTATATTTTGTTTATTTTATTTAAAAAAAGGTAAAAAAAGTGTAGTGTTTTTCCTTTTAATAGTTATAATCATACATTCTAATATAAAATTTATTAATAATGACTATGTTATGTTTATGGATGTTAACCAAGGTGATTCGACACTTATTGTCGTAAATAAAAAAGTAACTTTAATTGACACTGGAGGTATTTTACAGTTAAATAATGACAAATATGATTATAATATAACAAATAACAGAACAATACCTTATTTAAAATCAAAAGGTATTAAAAAAATAGATAATTTAATTTTAACCCATGGAGATTACGATCATATGGGGGATGCGATTAATTTAGTTAATAATTTTAAGGTAGAAAAAGTAATCTTTAACTGTGGTAAGTTTAACGATTTAGAAAAAGAGCTAATTAAAGTATTAGATAAAAGAAAAATAAAATATTATTCTTGTATAAATGAATTAAATATTGATAATAACAAACTATATTTTTTGCAAACAAAAGAATATGATAATGAAAATGATAATAGTAATGTAATTTATACAAAAATTAATGGTTATAAATTTATGTTTATGGGAGATGCAGGAGTAAATAAAGAAAAAGATATATTAGAAAAATATAATATGTCAAATATAGATGTATTAAAAGTAGGACATCACGGAAGTAAAACAAGCAGTAGTAAAAAATTTATTGATGAGATTAATCCTAAATATGGAGTTATTAGTGTTGGCAAAAATAATAAATATGGACATCCAAATAAAGAAGTATTAAATAATTTGAGTGATTCAAAAATTTATAGAACAGATGAGAATGGTAGCATTTTGTTTAAGATAAAAAATAATAAATTAAAAATAAAGACATGTAGTCCATAAGAAAGGTAGATGATAAAATGAATGATATAAAAGAATATACAACAAAATTATTTGAAGATATTAAACATATAGATGAGTTTGGTAATGAATATTGGTTGGCAAGAGAATTACAAAATATATTAGAATATACACAATGGAGAAGATTTGAAAATGTCATTAATAAAGCAAAATTTTCATGTAAGAACTCAAACATTAAGGTTGATGACCATTTTGCCAACGTCGGCAAAATGGTTGATATAGGTTCAAATACCAAAAGAATAACTAAAGATTATAGACTAACAAGATATGCGTGCTATCTAATTGCACAAAATGGTGATTCAAGAAAAGAAGTAATAGCACTTGCTCAAACTTACTTTGCAATTCAAACAAGAAAACAAGAATTAAGTGAAAAAGAGTATAATGAACTTACTGAAGATGGGAAAAGAATATATAGGAGAAATCAAGCACGAAAAGGAAACTATAATTTAAATAAAACTGCAGTTAAAGCTCATGTAAAAGATTTAGCTAGATTTCATAATGCTGGATATAAAGGACTATATAATGGTGAAACAGCAGATGATATATTTAAAAGGAAAAAACTAAGATATAGAGAAGATATATTAGATAACATGGGTAGCGAAGAACTAGCTAATAATATATTTAGAATAGCACAAACAGATGCTAAATTAAAAAGAGATAAAGTAGATAATGAATATACTGCAAATTCCGTTCATTATGAAGTAGGTAGGGAAGTAAGAGAAAGTATCAAAAGATTAGGAGGAACAATGCCAGAAAATTTACCAACACCAAATAGGAGTTTAAAAAAGTTAGAAAAAGATAACAAAAAATTAAAAGAATGATGAATTAACATTAAAAAGAAATTTAAAAACAAAATGTTTAAAATTTTTTAATTTTGATGAATTCCTGATAAAATTAATGAAGGTGATTTAATAAAAACATATTTAAATTATATAAAGAAAAGAGTATTGATTACATTACAAAAAAGTAAGATTTATAGAACTGATATAGATGGTTTGATAAAAATAATTTTAAATAAAAAAGGATATAAGATAAAATCTTGTAATCCATAGGAAAGGAATAAATATGAATTATTATAATGAGATAAAAAATAAGATAATAGATAATGAAGTGTATGCAAAAGTTAAAGACTATTCAAAAGAAAGACATAAGGTTATTACATATTTTGAAATTGGCAAGTTGCTAAATGAAGCAGGTGGAAAATATGGGGATAATATTATAGATGAATATTCTAAAAAGTTAGTAGTTGAAGTTGGCAAAAAAATATAATAGAAGAACATTGTTTAGAATGAAACAATTTTACAATATATTTAGTAATGAAAAAGTGTCCACATTGTGGACACAATTGACATGGAGTCATTTAAGATTATTATTCAATTTAGAAATTGATTCTATGAATTATTATATTAAAGATACAATGAATAAAAATTTATCAGTTAGAGAATTAGAATTCAAGATTAAATCTAATGAATATCAAAGATTACCAATTGAAACTAAAAACAAATTAATACTTGATGATGAAATTGATGTAAAAGATTTAGTACCAAATCCTATATTAATTAGAAATAAAAATAATATTGAGATAATTAATGAAAAAGCATTACATAAAATAATAATGGAAGATATTGAATCTTTTATGAAAGAACTAGGTAATAATTTTAGTTTTATAGGTAGTGAATATAAAATAAAAATAGGAGATAGATATAATTATATTGATTTACTATTATTTAATATAAAATATAATGCTTATGTAGTAGTTGAGTTAAAAGTAACGGAATTTAAAGTAGAATATATTTCTCAAGTTCAAAAGTATATGAATTATGTTGATAAAAATATTAAAGAATTAAATAATAGAAATACTATCGGAATACTTATATGTAAAAAAGAAAATAAATTTGTAATAGAGTATTGTTCTGATGAAAGAATTACTATAAGAGAATATGAATTAGTATAATAAATGAATATTATTTACAAGAAAACATATAATAAAATTGTAACATCTATAATTAAATATAATAATATATATTAAAGACACTTAGATACTTTAAAACTTAAAAAGTTTCTAAAGTGTTTTATATAGATGGAGTTTGTGTAACTTATTTTTACATAAACTCTTTTTTATTTTAAAAAAACAAAACAAATGTACTTAAATTCATTGACTAATATTTTTATAATTGATATGATTAATATGAATGAAAGTAAGAGGTATAAAAATGAATGAGATTTTAGAAAATTTAAATAAATGTCAAAAAGAAGCAGTAACATATAAAGATGGGCCTCTTTTAATTTTAGCAGGTGCAGGAAGTGGAAAAACCCGTGTTTTAACTACCCGTATAGCATATTTAATTAAAGAATGTAATGTTAGCCCTTATAATATTTTGGCGATTACATTTACTAATAAAGCGGCAAAAGAAATGAAAGAAAGAATAGAAAAATTAATAGGTAAGACAAACCTTATCGCGTCAACATTTCATTCTTTTGGGGTAAGGATTTTAAGAGAAAATTATGAAAAATTAGGATTTACATCAAATTTTTCAATTATGGATAGTGATGATAGTTTAACCCTTATAAAAAAGATATTAAAAGATTTAGGTTATGATTCAAAAACATTTAGTCCTTATATGATAAGAAATAAAATATCAAGTTGTAAAAGTGAATTCGTTTTACCAGATGAATATAAAACTTATGTTAGAAATGAAGAAGATGATGTTGTTTTTAAAGTTTATAAAAAATATCAAGAACTATTAAAAAAGAATAATTCAGTTGATTTTGATGATTTGCTTATTTTACCTATAAAACTATTTGATGAAAATAAAGATGTTTTAGAATATTATCAAGATAGATTTAAATATATTTTGATTGATGAATACCAAGATACAAATAAAGCTCAATATTTACTTGTAAAAATGATAAGTGCTAAAAATAAAAATATTTGTGTTGTTGGTGATGATTCTCAAAGTATATATAGTTTTAGAAATGCTGATTATCGAAATATTTTAAACTTTGAAAAAGATTATAAATCTTGTAAAGTTATAAAACTCGAACAAAATTATCGTTCTACTAAAACAATACTTAATGCTGCAAATGATGTTATTAAAAATAATGTTCATAAAAAAGATAAAAATCTTTGGACTGAAAATGAAACAGGAGAAAAAATAAGTTATTATAGAAGTTATGATGAAGTGGATGAAGCGTTTTATTTAATAAGAAAAATAAAAGAGTTAATAAAAAATGGAGTAAACTATGCTGATATAGCAATTCTTTATAGAACTAATGCACAATCACGTGTTTTTGAAGAAAACTTATTAAAAGAAAATATACCATATCGTATTGTAGGAAGCTTTTATTTTTATTCAAGAAAAGAAATAAAAGATTTAATAGCGTATTTAAGACTTATTCATAATCCTGACGATGATATTAGTTTATTAAGAGTTATTAATACTCCTAAAAGAGGAATAGGATTAAAAAGCATTGCTAAATTAGAAAATATATCATCAACATATAATACAAGTATTTTTTCTTCGATAACAGAAGGTAAAGAATTAGAATTTAAAAATGTTATATTAGAATTACAACAAAAAGCAAGCGAGGTAACATTAACAGAACTTATTGATTTAGTTCTTGATAAAACAGGAATGAAAAAAGCTTTACAAGATGAAAAAACACTTGAAGCTGATATTAGACTTGAAAACTTAGAAGAATTTAAGTCAATTACAAAATCATTTGAAGAAAAAGAAGGCATTATTTCTCTTGAAGATTTTTTACTTGAAATAGCGCTTGTTAGTGATAGTGAAGAATATAAAGATGATCCAAATAGGGTAACTTTAATGACCGTTCATAGTGTCAAGGGACTAGAATATCCATATGTGTTTATCGTAGGATTAGAAGAGGGCCTTTTTCCACATAGAAATTCTAGTTTTGAAAAAGAAGACTTAGAAGAAGAAAGAAGACTTATGTATGTTGCAATAACAAGAGCAAAGAAAAAACTTTATTTAACAAATGCTAAAAGAAGAATGATATATGGGCGAGAAGAAGTTAATATTCCAAGTAGATTTATTAATGAAATAAATGAAGATTTAATAAATGTTGAAAATGTTGATGAGAAAAAAATTGTTAAAAAAGAAAAAAATATTTATACTGAAGATATGATGTATTCTTATGGCGATAAAGTAATGCATGATAAATTTGGTTTAGGTGTAGTCGTAGGAATAAATAAAGATCTTTTATCAGTTGCTTTTTCTAAAGAAATTGGTATAAAACAGTTTTTGAAAAATCATAAAAGTATTAAAAAGGTAGATTAATTTTATTTAATATTTTATAATATAAATATGGAGGAATTAAAAATGAAAGATTTAACACTTGTAATAATGGCTGCTGGAATGGGAAGCAGATTTGGGGGATTAAAACAAATTGAACCAGTTGGTCCAAATGATGAATTTATTATTGATTATTCAATATATGATGCTAAAAAAGCAGGATTTAATAAAGTTGTATTTATTATTAAAAAGGAAAACTATGAAATATTTAAAGAAACAATAGGAAAAAGAGTTGAAGATAAGATAGAAGTTAAATATGCTTTTCAAGAATTAGATATGTTGCCAGATGGTTATTCATTACCTGAAAATAGAATAAAACCTTGGGGAACAGCACATGCGATTCTTTGTTGCAAGGATTTAGTAAATGGATGTTTTGCTGTTATTAATTCAGATGATTTTTATGGTCAAGAATCATACAAAGTTTTGGCAGATTTTCTAAACAATAAAGCAAATGATAATCATTTTGCTATGGTTGGGTACAAAGTATCTAATACCTTAACAGCAAATGGTAGTGTAAAAAGAGGAATTTGTGAAGAAAAAGATAACTTTTTAACAAAAATAATTGAAAGTAAAGTGGAAAAAGTAAATAATGAAATAATGTGTTCTCCACTTGATGGTAGTTCTTCTTTCATTGTTCCTGATGATGAAGTAGTATCAATGAATATGTTTGGTTTTACAAGTAGTATATTTGATTATTTAGAAAAAGATTTTCCTAAATTTTTAGATGAGAATATATCTAATTTAACAAGTGAATACTTAATACCAGATGTCATATTTGATATGATTAAAAAAGAATTAATAAAGATGGAAGTTTTAAAAACTGATGCAAAATGGTATGGAGTTACATATAAAGAAGATAAAGAAGAAGTTGTTAATGCAATAAATGAAATGGTAAGAACAAAAAAATATAATAAAAATTTATGGGGATAATATGGTTTGTGAATGTTTAGTTGAATTAGAACATGTTTTTATAGATAAGACTTTTACATATAAAATTAGTAAGGAACAACTTCCCCTTTTAAAAGTAGGAATGAGGGTGGTTGTTCCTTTTGGCAAGCAAACACTCGAGGGATTTGTTTTAAAAATATATGAAAATAAGGATGTTTCTTTAGAAAATAAATTAAAAGAAATTATATCAATTGTAGATACTTATCCAATATTAAATGAAGAACTATTAACATTAGGTAAATATATAAGTAAAACTACATTATGTAGTTTAATGACTTCATATCAAGCTATGTTACCTAAAGCTTTAAAAGCTAAAAAGAAAGTTAATATGACACCTAAATATGATACTTATATATGTATTAATTATGGTATGTATAATAATGATATAAAATTTAATGCATCTCAAGAAAAAATACTTGAATTATTAAAAGAAAATAAAAAAGTAAAAAAAGAAGTTTTAAATAAAATATCGGTTTCAAGTGTTAATACTTTATTAAAAAAGAATATATTACTTGAAGAAAAAGAAGAAAATTATAGACATAATTTAATTAATGAAGAAAAAATAAAATTTAATTTAAATGAAGAACAACAAAAAGTTTATAAAGAAATTTTTAATTCTATTAATACTAATGAAACGTTTTTATTATATGGTGTAACAGGAAGTGGCAAAACTAATGTTTATATGAAAGTAATCGAAGACGTTATAAAAAATAACAAAACAGCAATTTTGCTTGTTCCAGAAATTAGTTTAACACCACAAATAATAAAAAGATTTACATCATATTTTTCAAATATTGCTGTTTTACACAGTGGCCTTTCAGATGGAGAAAAGTATGATGAATGGCGTAAAATAAATGAAGGTAAAGTAAATATTGTAATCGGAGCAAGAAGTGCGATATTTGCACCTCTTAAAAATATTGGGGTAATAATAATAGATGAAGAACATTCTCAAACATATAAACAAGAAAACAACCCTAGATATAATGCTATAGATATTGCTAAAGAAAGATGTAAATATCATAATTGTCCTCTTATTTTAGGAAGTGCAACACCATCACTTGAATCTTTTGCTAGAGCAAATAAAAATGTTTATAAACTTTTGGAATTAAAAAATAGGTATAATAATAACACTATGCCAAAAGTAGACATTATTGATATGAATAAAGAATTTAAAAAAGCAAGTGGTTATTTTTCTAATACTTTAATAGATCAGATTAAAGA
The DNA here is from genome assembly GCA_900552235.1 of uncultured Mycoplasmatota bacterium. Classification (GTDB taxonomy): domain Bacteria; phylum Bacillota_I; class Bacilli_A; order RF39; family UBA660; genus CAG-611. The sequence goes on from URYZ01000019.1 coordinate 11,568, forward strand.
AACTTTAGAAAGAAAAGAACAAGTAATTCTTTTTCTAAATAGAAGAGGTTATTCATCATTTTTAACATGTTCTTCATGTGGATATGTAGAGAAGTGTCCTAATTGTGATATTAGTTTAACTTATCATAAATCATCAAATATGTTAAGATGTCATTATTGTGGTTATGCTACTAAAAGAAAAAAATTATGTCCAAAGTGCCAGGAAGAATTTAAAGATTATGGAATAGGAACAGAAAAAGTAGAAGAAGAGCTAAAAAGCTTGATAAAGGATGCAAAAATAATACGAATGGATGTTGATACTACAACCACTAAAAATGCTCATGCTAAAATAATTAATTCATTTTTAGAAGAAAAATATAATATTTTAGTAGGAACACAAATGATAGCTAAGGGACTTGATTTTCCTAATGTAACTTTGGTAGGAGTTTTAAATGCTGATATAGGACTAAATTTTCCTGATTTTAGAAGTAGTGAAACAACATTTAGTTTATTAAATCAAGTTCTTGGTAGAAGTGGAAGAGGAAATAAAGAAGGAAAAGTTTTAATTCAAACATTTAATCCAGAACATTATGCAATTGCTTATACTAAAAATCATGATTATTTAGGATTTTATAACGAAGAAATGAAAATAAGAAAGATTTTAAAATATCCACCATATTATTATATCTGTTCGATAAAAATAATTTCTAAAGATTATAATTTAGCTAGTAAAAGTAGTTATGATGTAGTAAATTATTTAAAACAAAATATTAAAAATGAAATAATTTTAGGCCCAAGTGTATGTAATGTATTTAAACTTAATAATAATTATCGTTTTCAAATAATAATTAAATATAAAGATGTTAATAATATTTTAGAATATTTAACTAACATCGAACATCATTATTTTAATAAAAAAGATATTAAGGTTGAAATAGATTTTAATCCATTAAAACTTTAATTTTTTTTATTAAATAACAAAAGTGACACTTGACACCAAAGTAATAATTATCTATAATATATTTAGTGCAGTATTAAAGGAGGCAGGATGTTAAGTTTACTAGATAAATTATCAGTAAAAGATTTTTTAATTATTTGTAAAAAAGAGATAAAAAAAGTAATTGTTATTTTGTGGCGGATAGAATGTTAAAGGTAAATAATACATATAAAAATGCTAAGCAATTATTGATTGATATAGGAATAATGAAAATAAATCAAATATGGGAACACATTTTAACTTTAAATGTTAGTGATTGTGTAAAAGTTGATTTTGATTATGAAAAAAGAAGAGATACTAATAGTGAAATATTTGTTTTTAAGAAAATGATAAATAATAAAAATGTATACATTAAATTAACAATGAATGAAAAAGGTATTATCTGTATATCTTTTCATGAAAGTTATTAGATTTAGAGGTGAAAGAAATGAAAAAAGAAAGTTATTGTTATTATTGTAATAAGGATGTAATTTTTAAAGTTAAATTTAAAACTAATAATTATGTTGTAAATTCAAAACAAATAAAAGTAAAAGAAAAAATATATTTTTGTCCTTTTTGTAATCATGAATTAATAAATGATACTTTGGATGATTCTTTATATTTAATTTATAATGAATATTTACGTCTTGAAGGATTAAGTTTTGAAAAAATAAAAAAAATAAGAAAATATTATAATTTATCTCAAGAATTATTTGGTAAGGCGCTTGGTATATCAAAAAGAACTATTATAAGGTATGAAAATGCCGATATTTTACCTAATAAAAAAAACATTATGATTTATCAAAAAATTGATAATAATAAAGATGAATTTGTAAGTTATTTGAAAGAAAATAAAAAAAATATGGATGATGAAACTTATTATAAAATTTATAATTTAATAAATCCTAATTTAGATATAAAAACGATAAATGCCTTTTTATATGTTTTAAGCAATAATTATTTATCCATAACACAAATTATGAAAAATTTTTTTGCTATTGATTTTGAATGTTATAAAAAAACAAATAAACCTCTAACATGCTTAAAGTATGCCCATGGCGATTATGGGCCAATAATTGATAATAAAAATATGATAATAACATTTTTAATAAAGCAAAATTATATTGAAATGTTAAATAATGAAGATGACATTATTATTTTTAAATCTAATAATAATGCTGATATGTCTTTATTCAGTAAAGAAGAAATAGAAATTATGGATGAAGTAATAAAAAAATTAAAAAATAAAAGTTCAAGTAGTTTAACAAAATGGTCTCACTATTTTACAGGATGGAAAAATACAAAAAATGGTGATCCAATAGATTATTCTTATGCTAAAGAATTTGAACTAAATAAAAATTGGAATTAAATAATAGGATTTAGTTCTTGAGCTAGAGGGGATTTTTTACTTAGTTTTAAAGAATAGAAAATTATCAAACTAGCTATTAAAGTAAGAATTGATGCTATTTCTTGAAGATTAAATGGTTTTATATCTTTACCTTTTATTTTAGCTATTTTTCTATTTTCATCACTAATATATAGGAAGATAAGTAATATAATTATGATTAAAATTCTATTAAAGTAACTTATATTATATGATTCTTCATCTGTTATTAGTGTTTTTTCATGTTTTAATACTTTTATATCATGGTGTGTTAAAAAAATTGCTATTAAAGAGATAATAATAAATATTATCGAAGCAACTTGACTTATATATAATAATTGTAATTCATATTTTTCAGTATTATTGTTCATACTAAAATTATATGATAAAAAAATCAGTATATTTTAGCACTTACACTTGACAAATGCTAAAACAGTGGTATAATTATAATTGTTAGGAGGAATGAATTATGAATATAGTACCAAGAAGATTCTTTTTAGATGATTTATTTAATGATTTTGATGAAGGAAGTATTAAACCTGTAAATATGAAATGTGATATTTACGAAAAAGAAGGTAATTATTGTATTGAAATGGACTTACCAGGATATGATAAAAAGGATATAGATATTGATTTTGATAATAAATATCTTACAATAACTGCTTCAAAAAAAGAAGATGTAAATGATGAAGGAAAGAACTACATAAGAAGAGAAAGAAACTTTGGAAGTTATAAAAGACAATTTTATCTTGGAGATATAAATGAAGATGAAATTAAAGCAGAGTTTAATAATGGTATTCTAAAAGTTTTTGTTCCTAAAAAAGAAATCATAGACACTAAAAAGAAAATTGAAATAGACTAGAAATAGTCTATTTTTTATTAAAATTTGTATAAAAAAACATAAAATATTCATAATAATCATAGGAAAGGTGATTTTATGGATATTTTTAATATAGATTGGATGGAACTTTTAGATGTTTTTTTTAGAGCAATTGTATCATTAGTAACATTATTCTTTGTAACAAAACTTCTTGGAAAAAAACAAGTGTCACAACTTAGTTTATTTGATTATGTTATAGGAATATCAATAGGTAATTTTGCCGCCGAGATGACAATAAATACAGATTCTCCTTACTTAAATGGAACTGTTGCTGTAATATTTTTTGGAGTAATTGCGTATTTTATTTCAAGAATTACTATGAAAAGTATAAAACTAAGAAGATTTTTTACAGGAGTTCCTACAGTTATTATAGAAAAGGGTGAAATAATCGAAGATAATTTAAGAAGAGTTAATTTTGATTTAAATGATTTCTTGCAAGAATGTAGAAGTAGTGGCTATTTTAATATTGATGATATTTATTATGCTATTATGGAAGCTAATGGAAGAATAAGTTTTTTGCCTAAAGCGGGAAGTAGTCCTGTTACAAATGAAAACATGAATTTAAAAATAAAACAAGATGGCTTATGTGCTAATGTTATAATAGATTCCCATATAATGGAAAAAAACTTAAAAAATATAAATAAAGATAAAAAATGGTTAGAAAAAAAATTAAAAGAAAGAAATATAAAATTAGATAATGTATTTCTTGCAACAGTAGATAATTATGATAAATTATTTATTTATGAAAAAAATAAAAAATCACTAGGAGATGTTTTAGAATAGACTAAAATAATAAGTTTTAGTCTTTTTCTTTATTTTTTTAATCTTTTGTGGTATAATCTTAGAGAAAAAGGAAGTGGTATACTTGATTTCGGTTGAAAAAGTAAAAGGTGTTGGTAGTAGAACTTCAATGTTATTAAAGAAATTAAATATAAATACTGTTGATGATCTTGTTACCCATTATCCTTATAGATATGAATTTATAAAACGTAGTAATTTAAAAGAAAAATGTGAAGATGATAAAGTAATAATAGATGGTAAAGTTGAAATGATTCCTATTTTAGTTAGACTTAAAGGAAACCTTAATAAAATGAATTTTAGGTTAGCAACATCTACGAAAGAAATTGTAGGAGTATCTATTTTTAATAGAGCATATTTAAAAAATCAGTTACTTGTAGGTACAAATATAACAGTTTTTGGTAAATATGAAAAAAATAAAAATGTAATTTTAGCATCAGAGATAAGGATGGGACTTTTACCTAAGGGTGAAAAAATCGAAGCTGTTTACCATGGAACTGTAGGGCTTAATTCTAAAGCTATTTCAAGTTTTATTAATACAGCTTTAATGGAATATGGTAATGAATTAGAAGATTATATACCAAATACTGATATTACGTGGGAACAGTTTGCTTCTATGTGTGGCTATAGAGGTGAAGATAGATTAGAAATGGCTGTTCAAAAATTTAATGAGGAAAAAGAAAAAAATCTTGATGCAAGTAACCAGGAACTTATAGATTATATTGAAGAACAGGAAAATGAACAATATAGAGGTAATGAACGAATAAGATAAATGGATATTAGAAAGGAAGTTTTTTTATGAAAAGAATACTAACAGGAGATAGACCTACAGGTAGATTACATATAGGACATTATTTTGGATCATTGAAAAAAAGGGTAGAAATGCAAAATAGTGGAGAATATGATATGTTTATATTAATTGCAGATGT
>URYZ01000020.1 GCA_900552235.1 uncultured Mycoplasmatota bacterium
TTCAAATAGGAAATGATAAAGATATAACAGAATATAGATATCGTGGAGCAAGTCCCAAAAACTATGTAACATTTAATAATGAAACATGGAGAATAATAGGAGTGTTCCCAACTGATGATGGAACAGGAAATATTGAAAACAGAGTAAAAATAATAAGAGACCAAAGTATAGGAAACAAAAGTTGGGATAATGGAACAACTGCTTATAATTATACCAAAAATGATAATTTAATGTTATTACAAGCTAAAAACAAATCAAAAGTTGAATATTTAGAAAAAAATGATAAATATGATGTAATGTTAACTGCAGCTGATGCATGTGGTGGCGTAAGCAATTGGGCTAGACCAGCTTCGTTAAACACAGAACTTAATACAACATATTTAAATAGTTTAGATAGTGCATCAAAAAGTATGATAGGAAATACTAAGTATTATTTGGGTGGGTATGCAACATCATCAATATTAACACAAGATATGTATAGTTATGAACGAAAAATAAGTGGTACGGCATATTACGATGATACAAATCCAAATAATTGGGTAGGGAAATTAGGACTTTTGTATGTCAGTGATTATGGCTATGCAAGTAGCAATTGTAACAATTCAACTAATTTAGAATCTTGTAATAATCAAAATTGGTTGAATAATATTATAAGTTTAAATACTAATTATTCTGATTCTTGGACTATAACAGCATCAATTACATCAGGTCGGTGGAGTCGCATATTTTCTTTTTACATTTATAATCAAGGTATTGGCTCTATTCAAGTTTGTGGTGCAAGTGGTAATAAACAGATTTTCCCAACTTTATACTTAAAATCAAATGTTTTAATAGTAGGAGGAGATGGAACAAGTAGTAATCCTTATAAATTATCTACAAATATACAAAAAGCAACAGATAAATTAATAGCATTAACAAATAATAAAGATAATAGTGGATTATATACTATAACACATCCAAAAGATACAACCCTTCAAATAGGAAATGATAAAGATATAATAGAATATAGATACAGGGGAAAAGATCCAAAAAATTATGTAAAATTTAATAATGAAACATGGAGAATAATTGGAGTATTCCCAACTGATGATGGAACAGGAAAAATAGAAAATAGAATAAAATTAGTAAGAAATGATAGTATTGGAGAATATAAATTTGATGATGGAACAACTGCTTATAATTATAGTAAACAAGATAATTTAATGTTATTACAAGATAATAATAAATTAAAAGCTAAATATTTAGAAGAAAGTAAAAAATATGATGTAATGTTAACAGCCCCTGATTCTGGCTGTATATCGTGCAAAAATAATTGGGAAAAGCCTACTTCGTTAAATAGATATTTAAATGGAACATATTATAATAGCTTATTAAGCGAAGATAAAAATATGGTAGAAAGTGTTAAATATTATCTTGGAGGTTATAGTTCTTCCACTTCAATAACAACACAAGATATATATAATTATGAGCGAAAAAAAATAGTATCAGATTCCTCTTATGGTGAGTTTAATATTGCAACTTGGGTAGGGAAGCTATCTCTTATGTATGCAAGTGATTATGGATATGCAAGTAGTAATTGTGAAAGCAAAAAATTACTAGATGTTAATTCTACAACAAATGATTTAAGAATATGTAACGATACAAATTGGTTATATAATATTAAAAAAAATGAATGGTTACTTCCTCGTGCGTTTGGAGCTGATTCTTCTAGTTCAACTTTTACATTATCAACAGAAGGGTATATTGCTATTGCCGTTATTAATAACCTAAAATTTGTAAGACCAACTTTATACTTAAATTCATATATACAAATCACCGGAGGAAATGGAACAAGTGCTAATCCTTATACACTTGGATTATAATTAAAAAAATATAGTTTTTTTCTATATTTTTTTATATTTTGTTTTCTTTTAAAAACTCCCTTAATATTTTAGTAGTTGCTCTTTTTTCAATTCTTGAAACATAACTTCTTGAAATATTTAAATCTTTTGCTATTTCTTTTTGTGTTTGTTCATCTAAATTATCTAAACCATATCTTCTTTTTATTATTTCTTTTTCTCTAGGATTTAAGATATTTAAATATTTTTTTAATAATCCAATATTATCTTTTTTACTTATTTCATCAACGTAATCAGGTTTAGGTGTTTTTAATACTTCTAAAATTGTAACTTCGTTACCATCTTTATCAAATCCTATTGGTTCATCTAAACTTACAACCATATTATTTTTTTTATTACTTCTAAAATACATTAATATTTCGTTTTCTATACATCTAGCACAGTAAGTAGTTATTTTTGTACCATGTTTTAAACTATAACTATCAATACCTTTTATTAAACCAATTGTACCAATACTAATAAGATCATCTGTATCAATATTTGAATTTTCATACTTTTTAACAATATGAGCCACTAATCTTAAATTATGTTCGATAAGTTTATCTCTTGCTTTAGGATCCTTATTTAATAATAAAGTAATATATTTTTCTTCTTCTTCTTTACTTAATGGCTCAGGAAATACATTGTTAGAATAGGAAGTTGTAAAAAAGGTTAAACTTCTTATTAATTCTAAAATACTAAATAACATAAAATTCTTCCTTTCTAATTTAAATATATTATTTATGTCAAAATTTATGTTATAATGAAAATGAAAGATGGTAATGTTATGGAAAAAGATATTGAAAAGTTTATTAGGTATTTAAAAGAACAAAAAAATTATTCTAAATATACAATTAGTACTTATGAAGAAGATTTGATATTTTTAAGTAAATACTTAGAAAAAGAAGGTATTTCTTATTTAGATATTGATTATTCTACGATTAGGTTATATTTTAATTATTTAGATAGTTTTAATTATTCTAAAAATACAATTGCTAAAAAAATAACTAGTGCAAGAAGTTTTTATAAGTATTTAGCTAGGAATAATAAGATAAAAACCAATCCATTTTCTCTTTGTTCGTTACCTAAAAAAGATAATTTACTTCCTAAGTTTTTATATTATAATGAACTTGAAGAAATGTTTTCTTCTTGTGATACTTCTAATTTAGGAATAAGAAATAGATGTATTTTAGAGCTTTTATATGCAACAGGTATGAGGGTAGGAGAACTTGTTAATATAAAATTAAATGATATTGATTTAAAAGAAAAATATATTAAAATACTTGGTAAAGGTAATAAAGAAAGAATTGTATATTTCGGAGATTATGCAAAAGAATATTTAGAAAAGTACATTTATGAAGTAAGAGATAATTTATTAAAAAATAAAAAAAGTGATTATTTATTTATAAATAATTCTGGTACTAATTTAAGTGCAAGGGGAGTAGAATTAGTAATAAAAAATATTATAAAAGAAACAAGTATAAAATCTAATATTACACCTCATGTTTTAAGACATACTTTTGCTACGCATCTTCTTAATGAAGGATGTGATATATTGAGTGTTCAAGAACTTTTAGGACATGAATCTCTTAGAGCAACACAGGTATATACTCATATTACAAATGAAGGCCTGAGAAATATATATAATATATCTCATCCCAGAAATCATAAAAATATAAAATAAAAGGATATTAAAAAATCATTGTTTTTAATATCCTTTTTGTATTTGAAAAGTTTTTCTTTGCTATTTTATCTAATACATCTTTACCATATTTTTCTACTAGTTCTTGTCCTATTTTATCAACATTATCTCCTGCACCTTTAGGAATAGGAGTTTTGTAAGTATCGCACATTTTATCAAATTCTTTTATAAAAATATATCTTGATATAACTGAAGCACATGCTACTGCTAGGTTTTTATCTTCAGCTTTTGTCATAAATGTTATATTTCTAACAACATTATTTACATCTTTTAAATAACTATAATATCTATCTTCTTTAGCAAATTCATCGACAATTATGTAATCAGGTTTTTCTATTTCGTTTAGTAAACTATAAAGCATTTTATTATGAAGAATTGCCTTAATCTTATTCATGTTTACATCATTACTATAGTTTTTATTATAATCTTCATTTGAAAGAATTGTACTTTTATATTTTATATTTTTAATAAGTTTAGGTACAACATCAAGAATTTTCTCATCTGTTAGTTTTTTTGAATCTTTAATACCAAGGCTTTCAACAAAACTTATATCTTCTTTTCTTACATAAGCAGCCGTTACAACAATTGGTCCAAAGTAATCTCCTGTTCCAACTTCATCACTACCTATGCTTGTAACATTGTAATAGTCTTTAGAACAAGTGTTATCTGTGTTTTCTTGCCCATCAACAGCTTTCCACATATTAGCATCTACATATGCAGTTGTTCCTTGAAACATACATTTTTTTGATTGATATAAAGTTATAATGGTATCTTCTTCTTGTGCTTGAAAAATAGCATAAGGAGGTGTTTTTTCTCTTAATTTATCTTTATAATATTCAGTCATTTTTTTAACTGTATCATCGCTCACTTTTATAACAATATTCATATTTATATTTCCTTTCATTTTCTAATAAAATTATATCAAAATGTCTAGTTTTAGTCTATAAAAAAATAAAATTAGTGCATATTTAACATATTTAAGTTATAATAATATTGTAAGGAGGACTTTTTATGTATTTGTTTGATATAATTATAATTATGTTTTTATTAATATTTGCTGTAGTAGGGTTTAAAAATGGCTTTTTTAAACAAACAGTTAAAACAGTTGGAGTAATTTTAATATTTGTTTTTGCTTTTTATTTTAAAGATTATGTAGCAGATTTTTTAAGTTATACATTACCATTTATTAAATTTAAAGGTTCAATAGCAGGTCTTAGTTCATTAAATATTATTTTATTTCAATTAATTGCATTTTTGATACTTTTAGGATTATTTTCCATTGTTTTTCAAATATTACTTAAAATATCAGGATTAATTGAAAAAGCCCTTAATTTTACGATAATTTTAGGTATACCATCAAAACTTCTTGGTATGGTTGTAGGATTAATCGAAGGATATGTGATTTTATTTATAATATTATTTGTTTTAAATATGACATCGTTTAATAATTCATTAATAAATGAGTCTAGTTTAAAGCCTAAAATACTGACATCTTCACCAGTTTTATCTAATGTTGTAAAAGATGCGACTAATACTGCAACTGAAATATATGATTTTGTAGATGTTTATGTTAAAGATAAAGATAGTGATAAATTTAATTATAATGCAATTGATACGATGTTAAAGAATAAAGTAATAACTCCTGAATATGTAGAAAAGCTTGTTAAAAAAAGAAAAATAGATGTAAAAAATATAGATTTTTTAATTGAAAAATATAAAAATAAAGGAGATGAGTAAAATGTTAGTACATTTAGAAAATGAAGATTTTAATGAAATGATAAAAGATGATTTAGTTATTGTTGATTTTTATGCTAATTGGTGTGGTCCGTGTAAGATGCTTTCACCAGTTTTAGAAGAAATTTCTTCTTTAAGAGGTAATGTAAAAGTAGTTAAGGTTGATGTAGATAAACATAATGAATTAGCAAGAAAGTATGGAATAATGAGCATTCCTACGCTTATGTATTTTAAAAATGGAAAATTAGAAAAAACATCACTTGGTTATGTAACTAAAGATGAAATTGAAGAAAATATTAATAATTTAAGGTAGATTTTACATCTACTTTTTATTTTTTAAAGAAAAAGTTTGACATTTTTCTTGTATTGTGCTATAATTTAGACACTTAAGAAATTACCAATAATAAATAGGGGGTTAGGTAATATGGAAAATAAAAGGTTAAATTATCATTTTGAATATGTTGATGAAAATGAATTTAGAAAAAAAGAAAGATCAGTAAGAAAGTATAATATGCTTGCTTATAAAAAGCTTACATTTGAATATTATCCTAAGATAAGGGAAGGACACTTTTTAGGAAAGTTAGTAGAAACTTCTTCTAAAGATAATACAAAAAATTATGAGTTAAAGCTTCCAACTGATGCATTATTTTCTAAAGTTCATGGTGATATTACACTTCATTATACTGTTTATGAAGATAGTAAAATAGTACTTCTTACAAATATTACACCAGATAGTATATTAGAAGAAGGACACAGAAGTGAACTTGCTACATATAAAGGTGTCATGATTTCTAAAACTAATGCTCAAAAAGATATGTTTAAAGTTAATTTGTTAAACGCATTAAACCAAAAATAATTTGGTTTTTTTGTTTTTTGGTATAATTTTTCAAAAAAATTATAAAATTATATTGCATTTTAGTGATGTTTTGTGTTATTATTAAAAAGCAATAGAGAAATGGACCCTTAGCTCAATTGGTTAGAGCAACCGGCTCATAACCGGTCGGTTGTAGGTTCGAGTCCTACAGGGTCCACCATTTATTTATGCGGGTATGGCGGAATTGGCAGACGCACTAGACTTAGGATCTAGCGGAGTGATCCATGGGGGTTCAAGTCCCTTTACCCGCACCAAACGAATATTAAAATGATCATTATGGTCATTTTTTCTTTTTAAACATAATATAAGAATATCTATAAATATAGGTAAAATAAGTAAAAAGTATTTGACTAAATGGTATTTTTATGGTATCATTCTATATGTTTGAAGCCTTTATATGCTTTAAACCACATCAGAAAGGTTAGAAGATCAAATATTGACACCTTAAGAGTGAGTCTTAGTTTATAAAAGGAGGTAAGTTATGAAAGCTATTATTGAAACAGGTGGTAAACAATACTACGTTAGTGAAAATGATGTTATTTATGTTGAAAAATTAGATGTAGAAGAAAACAAAGAAGTAACATTTGACAAAGTATTAATGATTGGTAGTGAAGTTGGTAATCCTTATTTAGAAGGTGCTAAAGTTACTGCAAAAGTTTTAAAACATGGAAAAAATAAGAAAATTAGAATTTTTAAATATGTTTCAAAACAAAAAAGTACTCGTAAAACTCAAGGTCATCGTCAACCATATACTAAATTAGAAATTACTAAAATTACTAGATAATTATGATTAAAGTAAAGGTCTTAAAAGAAAATAATTTTTATAAAGAAATAACTATAACAGGACATGCTAATTATGATATTTATGGTAAGGATATTGTATGTAGTTCTGTAAGTAGTATTGTTATAACAACAGTTAATGCAATTATTTCTTTAAATAAAGATATTATTAATTATGATGATACAAATGGAGTTAAAATTAAGGTATTAAAAGAAGATGAAGTTACTAATAAATTATTAGATAATATGATTAATTTATTATATGAACTTCAAAAAGATTATGAAAAAACAATAAAATTTTTATAGGAGGATTTAGTTATGATGAAATTAAATATCCAATTATTTGCTCATAAAAAAGGTGGAGGATCAACTTGTAATGGTAGAGATTCTGCTGGACGTAGATTAGGTGCTAAAATAGCAGATGGACAAACTGCTAAAGCAGGAAATATTATTTATCGTCAAAGAGGAACAAGAGTTTATCCAGGAACAAATGTTGGTATTGGAAATGACCACACACTATTTGCAAAAGAAGATGGTGTAGTTAAATATGAAAGATTAGGAAAAGACAAAAAACAAGTTAGTGTTATTACTAAATAATGTCTTTTCTTTTTTTGGTAATTTATAACAATTTATATAAAACTATTTATTATATTAGAAAATTCTAATATAATATTTTTTTGAGTCTTTGACTTAAAGGAGTTTTTATGAAAAATTTAAAATATTTATTTATATTAATAATAATTTTTTTCTTATTTGTAATAAATTTAAATAGTAAAAAAATAACATATAATTATGTTTTAGAACCTAGATGTATATATAATATAGAAAAATTTAATAAAATAAAAGAAGAAAAGAAAGTGTTAGATAAATTTATTGGTACAATAACAGGATATGGACCAGATTGTTATGGGTGTATAGGTATAACATCATCAGGTTATGATGTAAGAAATACTATTTATTATAATGATAAAACATATAATAATGTTCGTATTTTAGCAGCAGATAAATCTCTTCCTTTTGGAACAATTATAAAAGTAAGTAATTTAAAAGATTATAATGATTTTATAGGTATTGTTCTTGACAGAGGAAGTGCTATATCTTTTGATGGTTTTTCACAAATAGATTTATTATTTGAAAGTGAAGATTATTCATATAACTTTGGAAGAAAAGAAAATGTTATTTTTGAAATATTGCGTTTAGGATATTGAATTTAAATATTTTTTAAGATATAATAAAAATTACTTGAAATGAGGAAGTTATATGGAAGAAGAAATACTAAAATTAAAAAAGGCAATAAAAAGTAATACTAAATTTAGTATTGTTTGTATATCACTTATAGAAATAATGTTAATTGTATTACCAATTTTATTTAATAAAGCTTTGCCTAATGTAACGGGAAATGTGGATAATTTATTTTTTATAAAGAATTATTTTCTAAAATTTTTTCCTTTTTTATCAGTAGGACTTAATTCTTATTCAATAAAATTACTTTTTGATAATAAAAAATTAAATAAGGAAGTAGTAAATTTAGAAGTATTAGATGAAAAACAAAAGGTTGAAGAAAAAATGAAACAAGAAGTTAAAAAAAGTATGATGTATGAAGAAACAAGGGAAGTTAATGATGATTTAGAATTTTTAAAATATTTATATAAAACAGATACAGATTTATACATAATGCTTTTACAAGATAATTATTTAGAAAGTGCTTTAAAAGAAAAAGGTTATGATGATGTTACAATAAAGGATTTCGTTAATTATGTAAAAGACGATATTAATGGTGTTAAACCTCTTGTTAGAGTTAAGTAAGAAGTAAAATTTATTTTATTTCTTTTCTTTTTATAAAATAATATTTATAATTAATATGAAAGGAAGAAAATTATGAACGAACAAATAATAAAAGATATAACGAATAATTTGAATATAAAAAGATTTCAAACAGAAAATACTTTAAAATTACTTGAAGAAGGAAATACGATTCCTTTTATAGCAAGATATAGAAAAGAAGCTACAAATGGACTTAATGAAACCCAAATAAAAGAAATTAGTGATGTATATAAATATCAAATAAATTTATTAAAAAGAAAAGAAGATGTAATAAGATTAATTGATGAAAAAAATCTTTTAACGGAAGATTTAAAAAATAAAATAATGGCTTGTACTAAATTAGTGGATATTGAGGATTTATATAGACCATATAAAGAAAAAAAGAAAACTAAGGCAACTGATGCGATTAATAATGGTTTAGAAGGTCTTGCTAAGATAATTATGAGTTTTCCTAATAAAAGTTTGGAAGAAATAATAAATAATTATACTTCATGTAAAGTAACAACATATAATGAAAAATATGAAGGGGTTATGTATATAATTGCAGAATGGATTAGTGATAATGCAAATTATAGAAAATATATTAGAAATTATATTTTTAATAATGGATTTATTGTATCTAAAGTAAAAAAAGATGGAAAAGATGAGTATAAAACTTATGAAATGTATTATGATTATAATGAAAGAATAAAATATATAAAAAGTCATAGGGTATTAGCACTTAATAGGGGTGAAGAAGAAAAGGTTTTAAATGTTAAATTAACTACTGATGATGATAAAATAATATCTTATTTAGAAAACAAAATAATAAAATATGATTATCCATGTAGTAGTCTTATAAAAGATGCGATAAAAGATAGTTATAAAAGGCTTATTTTTCCAAGTATTGAAAGAGAAATAAGAAGTGATTTAACTATTTTAGCAAATAAAGTTGCGATTGATAATTTTTCTTCAAATGTTTCTAATTTACTTTTAACACCACCAATGAAAGAAATAAGGGTATTAGGATTTGATCCTGCTTTTAGAACAGGTTGTAAACTTGCAGTATTAGATAAAAATGGAAGTGTTTTAAGTATAGATAAAATATATCCTCATGAACCACATAATAAGATTAAAGAAAGTGAAATAAAAATTGTAGAACTTGTAAATAAATATAATATTGATGTTATTGCTATAGGAAATGGTACAGCATCTAGAGAAAGTGAAAGATTTATTGCTAATACTATAAAAAATAATAGTTTAAATTGTAAATATGTAATTGTAAGTGAAGCAGGAGCAAGTGTATATTCTGCAAGCGACTTAGCTATAAAAGAATTTCCTAATTTAGATGTTGCAGAAAGAAGTGCAATTTCAATAGGTAGAAGATTACAAGATCCATTATCTGAACTTGTAAAAATAGATCCTAAAAGTATAGGAGTAGGATTATATCAACATGATTTAAAGCAAAAAGAATTAGATGAAGCATTAGATTTTGCAGTTGGTTCAGTTGTTAATAGTGTAGGAGTAAATATAAATACAGCATCACCATCATTATTAAAATATATTTCAGGTTTAAATTCTAAAACAATTGCTAGTATTATAAAAGAAAAAGAAAGAATAAATAAATTTACTTCAAGAATGGAACTTAAAAAAATATTAAGTGATAAAGTATTCGAACAATCAATTGGATTTATTAGGATAAATGATGCTTCAAATGTTTTAGATAGAACGAAAATACATCCTGAAAGTTATGAAAAAACTTATAGCTTACTTAAATATTTAAATCTATCTTTAGAAGATATTGGAACTCCTAAGATAAAAGAAGTGTTAAAAAATATAAACGTAGAAAGCCTTGAAAAAGAGTTAAAAATAGATAAATGGACTTTAGAAGATATTATATCTTGCTTAAAAGAACCATTAAGAGATCCAAGAGAAGATTATAGTGTCCCTGTTTTAAAAGATGATATTTTAACAATAGATGATTTAAAAGTAGGAATGAAATTACAAGGAGTTGTAAGAAATGTAGTTGATTTTGGAGCATTTATTGATATAGGATTACATAATGATGGTTTAGTTCATATATCACAAATTACTACTAAATATATAAAACATCCAAGTGAAGTATTAACAGTTGGTGATATAGTAGATTGTTATGTAAAAGAAATATATAAAGATAAAGAAAAAGTATCACTTACGTTAATTGAAATGTAATTTAAATTTATATTAAGTAAAATTAAATCTTTCTTTTTTTTTAATTTTTTGGTATAATTTACTGCGTAAGGAAGTGAATATTATGTTTGTAGATGAAGTTAATATAAATGTAGTTGCAGGAACAGGTGGAGATGGATGTACTGCTTTTAGAAGAGAAAAATACGTGCCACTTGGAGGACCTTATGGAGGAAATGGTGGTAGAGGATCAAATATTATTTTCAAAGCAGATGAAGGGCTTCGTACTTTAATTGATTTAAGATATAATAAAATAATTAAAGGAGAACGTGGTGAAAATGGTATGGGTAAGAACTGTAATGGTAAAGGTGCTAAAGATATTATAATAAAAGTTCCAACAGGTACAGTTGTTACTGATATGGATACAAACCTTGTTATTTGTGATTTAAAAGAAGATGGTGAAGAATGTATCGTAGCTAAAGGAGGACGTGGAGGTCGTGGAAACACTGCTTTTAAAACCGCTAGTAATCCTGCTCCAAACTTTAGTGAAAAAGGAGAACCAGGTGAAGAAAGATATTTAAAGGTTGAACTTAAATTACTTGCTGATGTTGGTTTAGTAGGAATGCCAAGTGTTGGTAAAAGTACAATTCTTTCTAAAATATCACGTTCAAAACCTAAAATTGCGGCATATCACTTTACGACATTAAATCCTAATTTAGGAGTTGTAAAAACAAGCGATAACAGAAGTTTTGTTGTAGCAGATCTTCCAGGTTTAATCGAAGGTGCATCTTTAGGAGAAGGACTTGGAGATAAGTTTTTAAAACATATTGAAAGAACAAGAGTTATAGCTCATGTTATTGATATGAGTGGTTATGAAGGAAGAGATCCATATGATGATTATATAAAAATTAAAAAAGAATTAAATGATTTTGATTCAAAATTATTAAAAAAAGAACAATTAATTATCGCTAATAAAATGGATATGGAAAATGCTAAAGAAAACTTAAAAGAATTTAAAAATAAATTAAAAGAAGATATAAAAGTATTTGAAATAAGTGCCATTAATGAAGAAGGCTTAGATAAAGTATTATTATATATGGCAGATTTACTTGATAAAAAAGTTGTTAAAGATGACTTTGAAGATGATTTATATGAAGATTATGTCTTATATACATTTAAAAAAGAAAATCCATTTACAATTGTAAAAGAAAAGGACTGTTTTGTAATTAAAGGAGATACAGTTGAAAAATTATTTAGAATGACTAAATTTAATACCGATGAATCTATCCTTCGTTTTGCTAAAAAATTAACTCGTATGGGAGTTGATGAAGAATTAGAAAAAATGGGAGCAGTTCAAGGAGATAAGGTAAGAATACTTGATTTTGAATTCGAATATAGAAATTAAAAAAAACCTAGTTAATTTTAACTAGGCTTTATTTATTCTATAAAAATTTATACTTGGAATACTATTAAATCTTATATTAAATGTACTTTCACCAATTCCATTTGATATATAAATATCTGTATTATTAATATTATAATAAGGTTCATAATAATTTTTAGATCCTTCAGGAAGTAAAATAGGTTTAACAAATGGTATTTTTACTTGCCCGTTATGTGAATGACCTCCAAGTATTACATCAATATTATAATCATTTATAAAATAATCGATATAATCTGTTTCATGTAATAAAACAATTTTTAAATTAGATGAAGCAAAACCATTTTCTTTTAAATTTTCAATATTTGGTTCTCCATATGTTATATTATCAAATCCATATATTCCAATTGTTGTTCCTTCTTTACCATATATAATATCACTTTTATTAACAAGCAAATTAAAATTAGAATCATAATATATATTGCTAAGCTCAGTATAATTATAATCATGATTACCTATAATACTATATTTTCCTAAAGAAGCATTTATATCTTTTAAAGCATCTGTCAAAACATCTATTTCTTTTTTTGTATATTTTTCAGTATATCTAATATCAAGTAAGTCACCGGTAAAAACAACAATATCAGGTTCAAGCTCATTTATTTTGTTTATAACTTTTTTAATGTTTTTACTATTAATACTGCTTCCATAATGTAAATCACTAAAATGAACTATTTTAATACCATGTAAATCTTCTTTAATATTGCTACTTAAAATAACTTTTTCATTTACTAGTAGTAAATTAGGTTCAATAAAGTAAGAATATATGAAAAATATGATTAAAAGACTGATTATAAAAGCAAGGAATTTCCTATTTCTTTTTTTTCTTTTTTCCTTTTTTTCTATCTTTACTTCTTTTTTAATTTCCTTTTCAATTTTTTTATTTTTTTCTAATCTTGACACCATATTATCCTCCAATGACGAAAACTAATATATAATTTAAGACAATAATTGTATTGTGCATCATATGAAATGACATAGGTACAAAAATATTATCTGTTTTAGAATACATGTAAGCAAATGCACATCCTAAAGCACTATAAGGTACTAAAAATACTAGTTCCACAATACTACTAGCAGATAAAAGATGCATAGAACCAAATATTAATCCACTTAAAAGAATATAAAGTACTTTATTATTAAAACAGTTTCTTAATGATTTTCTAAATACCATTTCTTCAGCAAATGGAGCATAAATGCAAGAGGAAAAAATCATATATATAGGCATAATGCTAATATATTCTCTTATTAATGTCTCATTAGTAGAATTACCTTCAACAAAGAAAGATATAATAATATTTGATATAATCATTACAAGAAGTCCTATAACATAGTATTTAAAATTATCTTTTATATAAGTTTTAAAATTAGATTTAAAATCTTTAAAGTTTTCTTTAATACTTCTTTATCAATCTTGCTCTGTCCCGGTTTGAAAAAGGACAGAACAACAACCGCCATAATATTATAAAGCGGAACACTGCCGATGATCATGACTGGCGCCATACCCGCATTTCCATAAATATTTTGGATAAATGCAATACCAAGAAGCGCCGCGCTGCTTCGATAAGAAGCCTGAATAAATTCCCCACGGATAGACTTATCCTTCCAAAGGCAGGAAATCCCCGCTGAAATTATAATACAAATCAAGGTTACAATAAAACAGAATATAACAAATTTTACATTCCAGACTTTCGAAAAATCTACTGTCGCAAGATCCCCGAATAATAATAACGGCAACGGCACTTTAAATACGAATTTATTCATTTTCGAGGCAAACTCCTCATCCATCCAGCCTATATGACGAAAAAAAAGTCCCAGGATCATCATTAAGAATATAGGCCCTGTCGCATTTAAACAAAAAAATAAATTATCCATCTACAACCTCCAGATAAAATCCAATTGGGGACGGGGTTTTTTCAAAAAAACCCCGGTACCGCTAACAAAAAAGTTTCTTGTATATATTAAAATCTTGCTCTTTGAACACGTTAAAGATCACATGTTCGATGCTGGTTTTTGTTAAAAACCGGTCAACCGTGTCTACTGCGATTTCTGCTGCCAGTTTATTGGGAAAATGGAATTCTCCGGTTGAGATGCAACAAAATGCTATGGATTTTAAACTTGATTTTTCTGCCACTTTCAGGCAGTTGAGATAGCAGTCTTTTAGCTGCTCTTTTTGTTTTTCTGTTACTGCCAGTCCGACAATTGGTCCTACTGTATGTATGACATGTTTAGCCGGAAGGTTGTAGCCTTTTGTAATCTTTGCTTTTCCTATCGGTTCTTCGTGTCCTTGTTCTGCCATGATTTCTGCACATTCATTACGAAGCTGAATTCCTGCCGCCGAGTGAATGGCGTTGTCGATGCAGCCATGACATGGTACAAAACAGCCGAGAAGCTGACTGTTCGCTGCATTTACTATTGCATCTACGCCTAATCTTGTAATGTCACCGCGCCATAGGGAAATGCGGTCACTGTTCTTGATATTCCTGCTCGATTACTGGAATATCGTTGCATGTCACGATTCCTTTTTCCTCTGCTTCTTCCTGTAAAAGTTCATCTTGCAATTTTTCATATTCTGCTGATGCATGTCCTGGATAACGGACATTCATGAGGCTTCGAAGAAGACGCCTTTGTTCTCCCTCATCGATTGGATCCGGAATGCTGGCATAGCCTTGATTTTCCTGTTTCAGATAT
>URYZ01000021.1 GCA_900552235.1 uncultured Mycoplasmatota bacterium
AAACTAGTCCATTTGTACTTTCTGTTAATGTAAAATTTACTACTCCTGTTTTTATTACTTGACTCTTTCCTGCGTTAATTGTGTTTTCATATATTGCAAATGTTATTCCTGTTACTAAAGATACAACCCCAATTAATGTTAAAATAATTGATATTTTTAATCCTTTTTTTTCTTTCATAAGCATCTATCCTATTCTACAAAATAATTATATAAAATTATGCTACCTTAGTCAATATTTAAGCACAAAAAAACTCTTTAAAAAAGAGTTATATTCGCATATCTGGTGGCTCCAGCGGGATTCGAACCAGCGACACACGGATTTTCAGTCCGTTGCTCTACCAACTGAGCTATGAAGCCATATATGGCGGTTCCGACGGGACTTGAACCCGCGATCTTCTGCGTGACAGGCAGACGTGATAACCACTACACCACGGAACCATGGTTGCGGGGACAGGATTTGAACCTATGACCTTCGGGTTATGAGCCCGACGAGCTACCAAGCTGCTCCACCCCGCGATAAAATATATATAATGGCGGAGGAAAAGGGATTCGAACCCCTGCGCCGTCTCCGACCTCCCGGTTTTCAAGACCGGTCCCTTCAACCAGACTTGGGTATTCCTCCATAAAAGATGGTGCCTAAGGCCGGACTTGAACCGGCACGTGGGATTAACCACGCAGGATTTTAAGTCCTGTGCGTCTACCTATTCCGCCACTCAGGCAAAAAAAATGGTGTCCCGCTGGAGATTCGAACTCCAGACCCTTTGATTAAAAGTCAAATGCTCTACCAACTGAGCTAGCGGAACGTAATACTAAAAAGTGGTTGCCTCGGCTAGATTCGAACTAGCGCGTGCGAGAGTCAAAGTCTCGTGCCTTACCGCTTGGCTACGAGGCAATATAAAGTGGTGGAGGAACATGGATTTGAACCATGGAACCGTTAGGAACAGATTTACAGTCTGCCGCGTTTGACCACTTCGCTATTCCTCCAAAAATATGGTGCCGACTAAAGGAATTGAACCCTCAACCTACTGATTACAAGTCAGTTGCTCTACCTATTGAGCTAAGTCGGCACTAATGGTGGGCGATATAGGACTCGAACCTATGACCCCCTGCTTGTAAGGCAGGTGCTCTAACCAACTGAGCTAATCGCCCATTAACATCATCTTTCACGGTAATGTCAATGAAATTCATTCGACGATATTAAATATATCTTATTATTAAAATTTTGTCAATATAATTTCTAATTTTTTTTATTTTTTTTTGCAATTTCTATCCAATCTTCTAAATTTTCCCTTAAAATTCCAAAACCACTACCTACTTCTTCAATATTTCTTCTATTTCTTTTTTTAGGCTTACTTTTAATATTTTTTATACTTAATTTAACATGGCAACTCTCATCATCCACTTCAATTATCTTAGCACTTATTGTTTCACCAAGATTAATATAATCATTTATATCTTTTACAAAACCATCTGAAATTTCCGAAATATGAATAAGTCCACTGTAATAATCATCTAAACTAACAAATGCTCCATATTTTTCTATTCCTGTAACATTACCTGTAACAGTACTTCCAACCTTATATTTTGTCATATATACACCACCCTAGATGTTTTTTCTTTGTGTAATAATTATACAACAAAAATTAAGTTTTTTCTACCATCTTTACAAAAAACATTAAAAAAGTTATAATCAAGTAAAGAAAGGAAGAATTTTATGGAAGAAAAAGTATTGGAAGTAATTAATGAATTAAGACCATTTTTAATGAATGATGGTGGCAATATTGAATTCGTTAAAATAGAAGGAAACATTTTATATATTACATTACAAGGAGCATGTAGAAATTGCCCTATGCAAGAAATAACTTTAAAAGATGGTATTGAAAGAACAATTATAGATAAAGTCCCAGAAATTAAAGAAGTAAGAATAATTGAAGAGGTTTAATCCTCTTTTTTATTTTCAAATAACCAAGTTAAGTAAGGAAGTCCTAAATTTTTGTAATAATTAAAAATAAACCTTAAAAAATCTTCATAGTTATCTGTTTTTGTATTAAAAAGTAAAATACTTTTATCGTCTTCTTCATTTATAATTATTTCTTCATATTTATCGAAATAAAATGATGGAAACATTATTCTTGTTATAAGTCTAGAAGCATCATTTTTATCATGTGATAACTTATTTAAAATATTCTTTAATTTATCAAATGTATACTTTTCATTTATAATATACGATTTTAAATAATCACCAATATCTCTTTCTTTATAATCAACAACAAAATTTAAAGGATTTAAAAACTCTAATAAATCAGTATTTATACCTAACCTTTTATGACAAACAAACTTAACTTCCTGTTTTAAAATAACATTATCGTTATAATAGCTAATTGCATTTTCCCATATTCCTAAATAATAATTAATTCCTTCGTTTATGTTTTTATATTTTTTAGACATTTGACTAAATTGATATTCAATGTAATCTATTTTCTTTTCCCAATTAACACTCCACATTGATTTATCAAGCAAATTATAATTATTTTTAGGGGCATAATTAAATCTTAATATATCATCAATTGTAATTACTTTATTTTTAACATTAGGTAGTTTCATTAATAAATAATAAGAATTATCTTCAAAAAACAAAACATTGTTTTCTTTTGTTAATATTATTTCATAAGTAATTATATTATTTTGTAACATTTCTTTATTTAAATTGTATATGCTTATTACTTCATCTATATTTCTTGTATATTTATGAATGACAAAATCACTATTTTGATAAGTAAAATAGTAATTATCGTTTATTTTTTCTATTTCTTCTAAAAAAATATTATAAAAAAATATTAAAGCATTTTTCATAAATCATCACACTAAATTTTATGATAAAAAAAGAAAAAATATCAAATTAAATTGATATTTTATTTATCGAATAAGAAATATTCATTATATTTTTTTTCATGTTCTAAAGTAGTTGTTCTTCCATGACCTGGATATATTTTAGTATCATTTGGATATTCTCCAATTTTATCAATACTTCTTATCATTTCTTTATAATCTCCTGTTGGTAAATCCGTTCTTCCTATATTTTCATAAAAGATAAAGTCTCCGACAAACATAACTTTTTCTTTAGGAAAATAGTAAGTAACGGAAGTAGCAGAATGACCTTTTGTATATATTACTTCAAAAGAAAAGTCTTCTATTTGATGGTTACCTTCAAATAAATTATTATAATCATATACTTTTATACCATACATACTTGAAAGTGGTTTAACACATCCTGTATGGTCTTCATGATGATGTGTAAGTAAAATAGCAATTGGTGTTGTATTTAACTTTTTAATTCTTGAAACAATAAAATTTTCATCAGCCCCTGGATCTATTATTAATGATTTATTATTTTTAGTTAATATATAACAATTAGTTTCTAAATAACCTACTTTTAAGATATCTATATTCATTTTAAACCTTCCTTATAAGCATCAATTAACCAAGTAGGATCCTTACATCCCATAAATGGTATAACAGCATTATCATATTTATATAATTTACTTATTTCTTCTTTACTTATATGTTCTGCATTTGGTATTAAATCTATTATTAAATTAGATGTAACACCTGGGTAATCTTCAAAACTTTCTCTAGCAGGTTCTATGTCTGTTACAAATACTTTATCAGCTTTTTTTAAAACATCTGCGAAATCTTTATAAAATGCTTTTGTTCTTGAAATAGTATAAGGTATTAAAACTGCCACTACTTGTTTAGTAGGGTATTTTTGCCTTGCTGTTTCTATTACTGTTTTAACTTCATTTGGATGATGTGCATAATCATCTACTATTATATTATTACCTATTTTTGTTTCACTAAATCTTCTTTTAGCACCTTTAAAATTATTAATATTTTCAATTATTAAATCAACATCAATATTTTCTAAATAGCACATATAAATACATGCTAAAGCATCTAAAAGCATATGCTTTCCGTATAAATTAAGTTTAAAATGTCCATAGAACTTTTTATCTATATAAACATCAAAGCTACTTCCTTCTGGAGTAAAAATAGCATTTTTACAAACAACATCATTGTCTTCATTAAAACCATAATAAACTATTTTATCGCTTTTTAACTTTCTGATTTCAACATCATCACCACAAGCAACTACTTTATCACTAACATTAGAAATAAATTCTCCAAAAACTTCTCTATATTCATCAGGCGATTTATAACAATCAACATGGTCATAATCTATATTAGTTATAATAGCATATTTAGGATAATAATTTAAAAAATGTCTTTCAAATTCACAAGATTCTACAACAAAATTAGAAGATGTTTTATCTACAAAACCTGTTCCATCACCAATTAAATAATTTGTTTTTATCGTATTTTTAAATATATGTGATAAAAGTGCTGTAGTTGTTGTTTTACCATGACTCCCTGATACACATATTGTTTTATATTTTTTAGTTAATTCCCCGATAAATTCAAAATAGCCATACATTTTACAATTTAATTCTTTTGCTCTTTTATAAGCATAATGATTTTCATGAATTGCTGCTGTGTAAATAAAAATCATATCACTTGTTAAAAAATAAGCATCTTTATAAACTTTTATATCATTTTCGTATAAAGCATCTTCTGTAAAGGTATACACTTTAGCATCATCACAACCTATTACTTCATTTCCTAAGTTTTTCAACATACATGCAAGTCCTGCCATACCAGAACCTTTTATCCCTGCAAAAAAATATTTCATATTTTTCCTTCTTTCTATAATATTTTATTATATTTAAGATAAAAAATTATAGTAAAACTATAATTTATTTTATTATTTCTTTACCACCCATATATGGTCTTAATACCTCTGGTACAGTTATGCTGCCATCTTCGTTGTAATTATTTTCAATTACAGCAATTAATCCACGAGGTGAAGCCACTACTGTATTATTTAAAGTATGTAAATAATAGTTTCCTTTTTCACTTTTAACACGAATACCAAGTCTTCTTGCTTGAGCATCTCCTAAATTAGAACAGCTGCCTACTTCAAAGTATTTTTGTTGTCTTGGACTCCAAGCTTCAATATCACATGATTTAACCTTTAAATCTGCTAAATCACCACTACAACATTCAAGTTGTCTTACTGGTACATTCATATTTCTAAATACTTCAACAGTATATTTCCACATATCTTCATAGTACTTAAATGAATCTTCTGGTTCACAAAGAACAATCATTTCTTGCTTTTCAAATTGATGAACTCTGTAAAGTCCTCTTTCTTCAAGGCCATGACTTCCTCCCTCTTTTCTAAAGCATGGAGAATATGAAGTCATTCTTATTGGTAAATCTTCTTTTTTTATTAATTGATCTTTAAATTTACCTATCATAGAATGTTCACTTGTACCTATTAAATATAAATCTTCATTTTCTATTTTATACATCATTGCTTCCATTTCAGCAAAACTCATAACGCCATTAACAACATCCCCATGAATCATAAATGGAGGAATTGCATAAGTAAAGCCTTTATCTATCATATAATCTCTAGCATAAGCAAGTAATGCTTCGTGAAGTCTTGCTATATCACCAAGTAAATAATAAAACCCTTCGCCACTTGTTCTTCCAGCTGATGCTTTATCAAGACCATTTAATTTTTCAATTATATCAGCATGATAAGGTATTTCATATTTTGGAACATAAGCTTCACCAAATCTTTCTTTTTCAACATTACACGAATCATCTTTACCAATTGGTACAGAGCTATCTATGATATTAGGAATAGTCATCATTTTCTCTTTTATTTCTTGTTCCAAAGTTTCTTCTTCTTTTTCACATAAAGATATTTCTTCATTAATTTGTGACACTTTCTTCTTTGTACTTTCAGCTTCTTCTTTTTTACCTTCACGCATTAAAAGACCTATTTTACTACTTAAAGTATTTTTTTCACTTCTTAAAGCATCACCTTTTTGTTTAAATTCACGAAATTTTAAATCAAGATCATAAATCTTGTCAACTAAACTAAGTTTATCTTCTTGAAATTTCTTTTTAATATTTTCTTTTACTAATTCTCTATTATTTCTAATTAAATTAATATCTATCATATAAAATTCCTCCAGTTATCTATAAACTTATTTTACAAAAAATATGTTATTTAGTCAATTAAAGTATTATTATTTAAGAAAAAAATCACAAAAAATTGTGATTATTTCATTTCAAACTCTACTTTTGCTGTTCTATTTAAATTAGAACCATTATTTATACTTTGTTTATAAACATATCCACTTCCTTTAAAAGAGCAAGATATATTTAACATATTACATACTTCTTCTGCTTCTTTTTTACTATAGTTTTTTAAATTAGGCATCTTATAAGATGTATCATATGTTAAAAGTATAACTTTTTCATTACTATTTAAAAGATAATTTTTTTTAGGATATTGATTAATTACTTTACTACCATTTCCTAATACTAAATAGGATATTTTCTTTTCATCAAATCCTTTTGTAACAGTTGTTATATCTTTATTTAAATAACTATCTATAGTTACATTTTCAATTGTGTTATCATTTTTTGTACCTAATATATTTAAATATTTGCTTACATTAGTCACAATGCTTTTGACTGAATCATATAAAGGTCGTGAGGTTCCATATTTTACTTTTCTTGCTGATATATATATTATTATTTGTGGATCATCTTTAGGCCACATACCAACA
The DNA here is from genome assembly GCA_900552235.1 of uncultured Mycoplasmatota bacterium. Lineage (GTDB taxonomy): Bacteria > Bacillota_I > Bacilli_A > RF39 > UBA660 > CAG-611. Next base: position 6,705 of record URYZ01000021.1, read on the forward strand.
AAAGATCTAATTGTATTATAATTATCAGCATAATATCTTCCAGTATAAGGATTTACAAGTTGCGCTGTACCTGTTTTACCAATAACGTCATAACCAGGTACGTTAAATGCTGTTGCAGTAGTTCCTACCCATGAAGAATGAACTGTATTATATAAAAGTTCTCTCATATGGTCGGTTGTTTTTTTAGATGCAATGGTAGCAACTTCTTTTTTTTCTCCTTTATATATAATTTCACCATCACTATTAACTATTTTATCTACAATATAAGGTCTTAACATAACTCCATCATTAGCAATTGAAGTTAAAGCTTGGATATGTTGCATTGGTGTAGTTGTAATTCCTTGCCCAAAAGCTGCATTATATACTTCTGACTGATAAGTGAATTTTATATTACCAGATTGTTCATTAGCAAGAGTTATTCCTGTTTTTTCTCCAAAACCAGCTTTTTTAAAATAATCTTTTAAAATGTTTTTATCAATAAAATTGTTTACAATATTAATAACTCCAACATTACTTGAAGCTTGAAACCCTTGATCATATGTAATGTCTCCCCAACCAACAATATTCCAGTCATTTATTACAGTACCATCTTCAAGAACATATTTTCCAGATGTAAATTTTTTTGTTCCATCATAAGTTCCTCTTTCCATCGCTGCCATGTAAGTATATATTTTCATTATAGAACCTGGTTCATAAGGCTCTGATACTGTTATATCTAAGTAATTTTCTATATTTAACACATTAGGATCATAACTAGGCTTTTGACTTGCTGCCAAAATTTTTCCTGTTTTAGCATCCGCTACTACTGCAACAGCCCATTCACTTGGATATTTGATAAAATTTTCTCTTAAGGCTTGTTCAACAAAAAGTTCAATATTAGAGTCAATTGTTAAATATATATCATCTCCGTTTTTGGCATCTACCCTTAACTCTTTTGTACCTGCTATCTTATAACCATCTCTATCTTTTTGGTAAGTTATTTCACCATCTACTCCCTTTAAAGCAGAATTTAATAAAGCTTCAATTCCAAGTTCTCCTGTTATAATACCATTTTCATTCTTTTTTGCATACCCAATTGTATAAGATGCAAAATCTCCATTTGGATAATATCTTTTTTCATTCTCAATAAAATCAATTCCTGGAAGAGATAAAGCTTCAATTTTTTCTTTTTCCATTTCTGTTAAATTTTTGCCAGCATAGCCAAATTCAACTTGATATAATCCTTCTTGATTTAAAATACTTAAAATATCTTCTTTTTTCATATCTATAACTGTTGAAAGCTTTTCTGCCGTAGTTACTTTATCCTCAACATGATATAATTTTTTTTGATTTTCACTTCTTTCTGGGTCTAAATACGCAATTAAGGTATATGAACTAACATTTTGAGCTAATATATCACCGTTTACATCATAAATCGTTCCTCTACTAGCAGGAATACTTGTTTTTACTATTGTTCTATCACTTGCAAACTCTTTTATATTGATACCATCTATCTTAGTAGAAAGAGCTAAATAACTTGTTCTAATAACTATAACTGCAAAACAAAAAAGAGTAAAAACAATAAAAATTTTACTAGTAGATTTATAATTCTTACTCTTCATACACTTCACCTCTAATTATCAATAATCTTAACACTATTTGAATTATAACTTAATCCTCTTTCTTTTGCAATACTTTCCAAGTTTTCAAGCGATGCAAGTTCATTGATTTTCATTTGTAAACTTTCATTTGATTTTTCTTGAAGACTTATTTCATCTTTAACAAATTCAACTTCATAATTAGCTTTAGATAACATTGATTTTGAAAAAACTGACATAAGTGGGAAAAATAATAATGCTATAACAAAAGTAGAAAAATATATAATTTTCTCTAATTTACTAAACTTAATTTTTCCATTTTGTATTTTCATAAATTATCTTTCCTTTCCATACCCTATTTTATTCTTTTTATTATTCTTAATTTTGCACTTTTACTTCTTTTGTTATAATTTATTTCATCTTCACTTGGAAGTATTGGTTTGTTTGTAATTATCTCATAATCTGGTAATAAATTTTTGTCTATATTTGGAAGTCCTTTTAAAAAAGGATCAATTTCACTAACTTCTTTAAATATGTTTTTTACTATTCTATCTTCTAACGAATGAAATGATATAACACATAATCTTCCATCAACATTTAAAAGTTCCAAGCAAACTTTTAAAACTTGTTCTAATTCTTCTAATTCATTATTTACTTCTATTCTAATTGCTTGAAATACTCTTTTAGCAGGATGTCCACCATTTCTTTTATCTTTATAAGGTGTTGCTAAATCAATAATATTAGCAAGTTCTAATGTTGTTTCAATGGGTTTAATACTTCTTTGCTCAACTATTTTTCTAGCGATTCTATTAGCATTTTTTTCTTCACCATATATTTTAAATATTTTAGAAAGTTTAGCTTCATCATAAGTATTTACAACATCATAAGCACTAAATTTACTTTCTTGATCCATTCTCATATCAAGTTTAGCATCTTTCATATAACTAAATCCACGGGAAGCTTCATCAAGTTCAACACTTGATACACCTAAATCAAAAAGTATTCCATCTACTTTAGTAACATTTTCATTTTCTAAACAAGTTTTAATATTTAAATTAGCAGTATTAAATATTTTAAAATTATTAGAAATCATCTTTAATCTTTCATTACTATAATTACATGCATCAATATCTTTATCAAAAGCATATAAAAAACCATTTTTAATTCTTTTTAATATTTCACTAGAATGTCCTGCATAACCAAGCGTCATATCAACATATATTCCGTTTTCTTTTATGTCAAGGCCATTAATACATTCATCAAGTAAAACACTTATGTGTTTCATAAATCAACCTCAAATAAATGATCAGCAACATCAGACATACTTTCTTTATTGTTAGAAAAATAATTATCCCAATTCGTCTTTGACCAAATTTCTAAACGATCGTTTACTCCAACGATTACACAGTCTTTTATAAGTGATGCATAGTTAGTATGTGGTTCTTTTAAAGTGATTCTTCCTTGTTTATCAAATTCACAAACAGTAGCTCCTGATAAGAAAAGTCTAGTAAAACTTCTCGCATCTTTTTTAGTAAATGGTAAAGTCTTTAGTTTATTTACAATGTCATTCCAAGCATTTTGAGAATAAACAAATAAGCAATCCTCTAATCCTCTAGTTACAATTACGTAATCTCCTAAGTCTTCCCTTAGTTTTGAAGGAATTATTAATCTTTTTTTGTCATCAAGGCTATGATGATATTCACCCATTAACATAAATCTTCACCACTTTTCACCACATTATTCCACTGTCTACCATTATTCTACTATTTAAATTTAAATTTGTAAATATTTTTAATAAAAAAATATGTGTAATTTTTTCACTTTACACATATTTACATTCCTTTTATTTTTCTAAGTAAGTACTTTTTATATTCTTTATTCACATCATATTCTTCTTTTTTTATAGGATATCCATAATAAATTCTATCTAAATACTTATATTTCATAAAAGATTCTAAAAATTCTTTATCAATAACACCATCATAAAATTTAAATTTACTTAAATCATTTTCATAGCCCATTTCATCTAAAAATTTTATTGTTGGACTTAAATATTCATTTTTATGTCCTTTTAAAATTAAATTTATTTGAGCTAGACAAAATATATCATTTATTTTTTGTGGTATTTCTTTGCTACTTAAAATAAGCCTTCTTATATAACTTAATGAATTTAACTCTGCCATTCTTTCCATTGGATTTATTATATACAAGCCATCTTTAATATATTCTAAATTATAATAATCTTTGCTATTTTTTATAGGAATTTTGGAATGTATAAATATTTCTTCAAGTGTTCTTGTACATATTTCACATAAGAATGTTTCTTCATCATTTTTTATACTGTTTAGCTTTTGATATTGTTTAGCATGGTTAAACTCATGAATTATTATTCTAAGAACAATTAAATTAATATAAAAATAATATTCATTACTCTTTATATTAAATTTTAAACTTGATTTACTAAAATCATCAATTATATGTTCAAGATAAATATTAACTTTATTTAAGTTATTAAAATACTCACCATAACAATCAGGGTATTTATCGTTTTTTATTTGTATTTCATTTATATATGAAGAAAGTTCACCTTCTTTTATAAGAATATTACAGATAGAATAAACAAATTCTTCATCAGCAAAACGCTTGTTTAATGAATAATAATTAACAATTTTTAATATTTCTTTCACATATACCACCCTTAAAACTGTCCATATTATAACATTTTTCTTATATTTTTGCAAGAAAAAAAGATGATTTCTCATCTTTTAACGAATTTGTTTTATTGTTTCTTCACCATTTAATGAAGCATTTGTCATTTTTAATATTTCATCTGCTCTTGTTGTATCAGCAACAAAGTTTCCTACAACATCAAACTTAACATCAGCTTCAGGTTCTTTTATTGACATAGAATCTTTAATTGTAGCTATTTGTTTTTCGTAAGCAAGTCTTGCTTTTGCTCTTTCTTCTTCTTGTTTAGCTTCAAGAGCATTTAATTTATCCATATTTCTAGCTTTTTGTAAGTTATCTTGAAGAGTAACACAATAATTTTTTGTGGTTTCCTTTGCTTCTTTTAAAGCTTCTTCAGTTACTTTTAATTTTTCTTCAACATCTTTTTTATTGCTTTCAATTAATTCAATACCTTTTTGTTTTTCAACTGATTTAGTAAATAAATTAGTTAAAATTTCTCTAATTTCTCTACCACCCATTTCTAGTAATTCAATAACTTCTTCATCTGTGATAGATTTATCAACATCATAATTAACCCCACCAAAACGATTTACATATTCTTCAATTTTCTTTCTAACAACTGTTTCAGATTTGATTTTATCAGTTAATCCTACAATGTCATCGTTTAAATCTTTAATACTATTTTCATATTTTGCTTCAGCTTTTAAAAGATTTTCTAATCCTTTAACTCCAATAATTAAAGTTTGTCCTTCAACTGTATTAGTATCAGCACTAGAAGCTAACTTAATGAAATATTCTGGAGTAGTTGTATCAATTCTTGGTCTTGCATAAGAAACATCAGTTCTATAGGCTGAACCACTATATAAAGATGGTCTTTCATTAGTAACTTCAGGTTTTTCTTTTTTATACTCTTCAACTTCTTCTTTTATGTCTTCTTGTTTATCCATAATTACATTCATGTCATTAGCAGCACTAATAAAACTTTCTTCTACTGTTCTTTCAAAAGTAGGATTTGGTTTTATTCTTTTTTCCTCAGGAACAATTTCTGTTTTTTCATTTAAATCAGCCTTTACTACTGGTTCTTCTTTAGAATAAGCTTCCATTAAATCTTGTTTTTCTTTTTCTTCAATTTTATCAGTAATTTCTTTATCAACTTCAAAAAGTTTCTTTGTTTTTAAAAGAAATTCTGCTTGAGTATTTTTCATTTGGATTTCTTGTACTTTTATCTTTTTAGCAGCATCTTCTTCTTTTACTTCCAAAGTTCCATTTAAAAAATCTTCTACAGTTAATTCAACTGTATCTCCTAGAACATTTATCTTCATAACTATTTCCTCCTGTTAATATTCCTTCTTTATTAAAGCTCTTAGGGCAGCTTTAATTCTATTCCATTCATCATCATTTTCAACCCCTAAGAATCTGTTTCCATTTTCATCACTTACTATTCTAGTTACATATATTGTAACATTTCCATTTTCATCTTTTTCGTTTTTTGTATAAACTACATATCTTTTTTTAGTATCATTAAATTCAAATGATATAACCTCTTCAACTTGTTCTTTACTACCATCTGTCTTAGTTATAGTCAATATTCTTTTTTCTTCCATATTATTCCTCCTATTATATATAAGTTAATACGCAATATCATATCTATAACAAAATTCTATCACAAAAAAATATTAATATCAACAATTTATTACATTTTTTATTAAAAAAATTATAAAAATAGTTTAACAAGTTATAAATTATATAATAACACTTTTTGTTTCCTATTTAGTCATATATCTAAACCAAAAAAAACATAAAGAATATAATAAGTATAGGAAAAGGAGGATAAATATTTTATGGATAATCCTTGTTTAGAAGTTAAAAATCTTAAAAAAATTTATCATGATAAAACTAGTGAAACACTAGCGTTAGATAACATAAATTTTACTATTAAAGAGAAAGAATACATTTCTATAATTGGACCATCTGGATGTGGCAAAAGTACTATTCTTGGGATTATATCAAATATAATTCCAAAATCAGGCGGAAAAATAATTTTTAAGAAAGAAAATCCTACGATTGGTTACATGTTACAAGAAGATTCACTTTTTCCATGGAAAACAATTTTAGAAAATTGTTTATTAGGTCTTGAAATAACTAAAAGGTTAAATGAACAAACAAAACAAAGAGCAATTGAACTTCTTACAACTTATGGTTTAAAAGACTTTATGAATAAATACCCTAGTTCATTATCTGGAGGTATGAGGCAACGTGCTTCATTAATTAGAACTTTAGTCTTAGATCCTGATATATTACTTCTTGATGAACCTTTTAGTGCCCTTGATTATCAAACAAGATTAACTTTGTCTGATGAAGTTTATGAAATAATTAAAAAAGAAGGAAAAACTGCTGTTATGGTTACACATGATATTGCTGAAGCTATAAGTATGTCTGATCGCATTATCCTTTTATCAAAAAGACCTTCTTATGTTAAAAATATTTATAATATAGAATTTAAAGAAAAAAGTATTCCAACAGAAAATAGAAAAAAAGAAGAATTTGCTTCTTATTACACAAATATATGGAAAGAGTTAGATCATCATGTATAGTTTAGAACATAAAACTTATTTAAAAAATATTAGAAAAAATAAATTTATTGTTAGTTTTTTCAAAATATTTATAATTATTTTTTTACTTGGAATTTGGGAATATCTAGGTAGAAATAATTTAATTAATACTTTTTTAACTTCTTATCCTTCAAAAATAGGAATTACTATTATAGATTTGTTTAAAAACTATAGTTTATTGGACCACATATTTGTTACTTCATATGAAACCATTATTAGCTTTATATTATCTACAATTATTGGACTTTTTATAGCAACAATTCTTTGGTGGAGCAATACTTTATCTAAAATATTAGAACCATACATTACTATATTAAATTCACTTCCTAAAGTATCTTTAGGACCACTTTTAATTATATGGATGGGTGCTAATATAAAGTCAATTGTTTTAATGGCTATCTTAATAAGTATCTTTACTATTATTTTAAATATGTATAACGCTTTCATCGAAACAGATAAAACCAAAATATTTTTAATGAAATCATTTAAAGCAAATAAATTTCAAATATTTACTAAATTAGTGTTTAGAAGTAATATTCCAAGCTTAGCTAATACTTTAAAAATTAATATAAGTCTATCTTTAATCGGGGTAATTATGGGAGAACTTTTAGTATCCAAAAAAGGTCTTGGGTATTTAATTAACTATGGTTCTGATATATTTAATTTAAATTTAGTCATAACTTCAATATTTATCTTAGGTATTATTTCTTATTTATTTTACTTTATTGTAAATAGATTAACAAAAAATATAAGTTAAACAAAATAACTTATATTTTTACAGAGTGTAGACAAACCCCTAGATTTTTCTAGAGGTTTTCTTAGGAATAAATTTT
>URYZ01000022.1 GCA_900552235.1 uncultured Mycoplasmatota bacterium
TAGGTATTTTAAATACTATATTTTCTTTAGGTCGTAACTAAAATAAATAGCTAAAAGGGGATTTAAATGTATATTCTCGATTGGATTATGGTGCCAATTCAGATAATAATTTTCTTATTTACAGTTTATTATTTTTTAATAGGTGTAAATGGTCTGTGGCGCAAAAAGGAAAAGAAAATTTTAACACCACAAAAAACTTTTGCAGTAATTGTGGCAGCACATAATGAATCTGCAGTAATCGGTCAATTAGTGGATAACTTAAAAATGTTAGATTATCCAAAAGAACTATATGATATTTTTGTAATTGCTGATAACTGTACAGATAATACAGCTCAGATTGCACGCGATTGCGGAGCTATTGTTCATGAACGTTTTAATGATAAAGAACGTGGTAAAGGATTTGCAATGGAATGGATGTTTGCTAGATTATTTGAAATGAAACGCAAATATGATGCAGTAGCAATCTTTGATGCAGATAATTTAGTAGATAAACGCTTCTTATTAGAAATGAATAATCGCTTATGTAAAGGGGATAAATTAGTACAAGGTTATCTTGATGCGAAAAATCCTTATGATACATGGGTTTCCGGAACTTTTGCGATTGCCTTTTGGGTTATTGACCATATTTGGCATTTAGCAAAAACAAATATTGGTTTATCTTCTGTACTTGGTGGTACAGGTATGTGTATTACAACAGATGTTTTGAAAAAACATGGTTGGGGTGCTACTTGTCTTGTTGAAGATATGGAATTTACTATGAAATCTTTAGCAGAAGGTATAAAAACAACATGGGCTCATGATGCGATTGTTTATGATGAAAAACCACTTACTTTTAAACAATCTTGGAACCAGCGTAAACGTTGGGCACAAGGTCAATTTGACGTGGCACATCGCTTTATTCCGAAGATGTTAAAAGAAGGTATTCGTCGTCGTGATATTCGTATTTTAGATGGTTGTCTACATTTATTACAGCCTCATTTCTTATTGATTTCCACATTCTTTGTCATCTTATCATATGTACAGATGGGATTAGGATATCCGTTATTTACAAATATATATCAATTTTTACCATCTAGTTTGCTAACTGTAATTACTATGGGGCAATATATTTTACCTATTATTATTTTGGCAAAGATACATGTTAAATGGAAAGCATGGTTTTACTTAATTTTATATCCAGTGTTTATTTATAGTTGGATCCCAATTGTATTTTTAGGATTTTTAGATAGAAATAAACATGAATGGTCACATACAAAACATACTCGTGCAGTTAGTTATGATGAATTGACTCGTTAATTTAAGAAAAGAACTATTAGATTAAACTAATAGTTCTTTTTTAGCTATATAAATAAATTATTATAAATAGGTTGTTTTATAAAGAAATTAAAATAAAATAGTTGAAATATGGTTATAAATTTGTTATAATTAGCATGTAATAAAAAGAAAGGAGATGGAATTTGTTCCATCTTTTGTATTTATATGGAGGTGTTTATTATAAAAAATATTAAATCTTTAATTGAAGAACCACTTAATAAAATAGGTTTAACAGCGTATGAAGTTAAATATACAAGAGCTAAACCTAATACTTTATTTATAACAGTAGAATCATTAAATTTAGAAACAGTAGATATTGATAAAGTAGTTGAAGCAACACATGTTATATCACCAATACTTGATGAAAATGAAGTAATAAAAGAACAATATGTATTAGATGTATCATCTAAGGAAAGAGGTAATTAAAATGAATGGAAAAGAATTTTTAAAAGCTGTTGATATGTTAGAAAAAGAAAAACATATTGATAGAAATTATATTTTTGAAAGTATGGAACAATCTTTAGCAAATGCTTATAAGAAACATTCTGGAGGAAAACAAAACGTAGAAGTTAAAATTGATAAAGGAACAGGAGATATTAAAATATATTCATATCAAACTGTTGTAAGTGAAATAAAAGAAGAAGAAGATCTTGATAGTCAAATTTTACTTGAAGATGCTTTAAAAATTGATAAAACAAAAAATGTTGGTGATAAAATATATGAAGAAGTTGACCCAGGAGATTTTGGCCGTGTAGCAACTTCAAGTGCTAAACAGTTGTTAATTCAAAAGATTCGTGAAGCTGAAAGAAATAGTATTATTGATGAATTTTCAAATAAAGAAGGAGAACTAATTTCAGGTGTATGTGATCTTGAAGATGAAGGAAACTATTATATCAATTTAGGAAGAGTAAATGGTGTTTTACCAAAATCTGAATTAATTGGAGATGAAAAACTTGAAATGGGTAGTGTTATAAAAGCTTATGTTACTAAAGTTGAATTAGATTCAAAAGGAACTCTTATTAAACTATCAAGAAAACATTTCAATTTTGTAAAAAGATTATTTGAAATTGAAATACCTGAACTTGCTGATGGGTCTATTATGATTTATAGTGTTGCTCGTGAACCAGGAGTAAGAAGCAAAGTTGCTGTTTATAGTAGTTATGCTAATATTGACCCAATTGGATGCTGTATTGGTGAAAAAGGAAAAAGAATTAGTAATATTATAAAAGAACTTAATGGGGAAAAATTAGATATTGTAAAATATGATGAAGATAAAGAAAAGTTTATTACTAATGCTTTAAGTCCTGCTAAAAATATAAAAGTATTTATACTTGATCCTAATAAACAAGAAGCTTTAGCTATTGCAGATGGAGAAGATTTCTCACTTGCTTTAGGTAAAAAAGGTCAAAATGTTAGACTTGCTTCACGTTTAACTAAATTTAAAATTGATGTTAAAACAACTGAACAAGCTAAAGAAATGGGTATTAGTATAAAATAAGGAGTTTTTTATGAAAGTAAAAAAAATACCACAAAGGACATGTGTTGTAACACAAGAAAAATATGATAAAAAAGACTTAATAAGGGTGGTTAAAACACCACTTAATGAAGTGGTTATAGATTTATCAGGAAAAATAAATGGTCGTGGAGCTTATTTGAAAAAAGATCTTGAAGTAATAGAAAAAGCAAGAAAATCAAAAGCTTTAGAACGTCATTTAGAAATAGAAATAAAGGATGAAGTATATGATAAACTAAAAGAAATAATAAAATAAAAAAGGAGGTTTGATTATAATGATGAGTGTATTAGAATATGCAAGTGATGTTAATCTTACTGTAGACCAAATAATTGGAATATGTAAATCTTTAAATATAAAAGTAAATACTGAAGATGATTTACTTACTGAAGATGATATTATTTTACTAGATAACGAAACTTCTTCATTTGAAGATATAAAAGAAGAAATTGAAGAAGAAGTAGAAGAGGAAGAAGAATTAAATAAAGAAATAACAAAAAAACTTGATGTTAGTGATTCAAAAGACAAAATGAAACCAAAACAAGCTTCTAAAAAAATAGCTCGTGATGATTCAAAATATCTTAAAGAAAAAAAAGAAATGTATAAACACAAAGAAAAACTATCAAGTAATAAAAATATTAATGATACAAATATAATTGTATATAAAAATCAAATGACTGTTAAAGATTTAGCGGAAGAATTAAATGTAAATACAAATGAAATAATAAAGAAATTATTTGATTTAGGAATGATTGTTAATATTAATCAAAGCCTAGATTATGAAACGGCAGAACTTATTGTAGTGGACTATAATAAGAAATTAAAAAATGAAGAAAAAACAGATATTATAAACTTTGAAGAATATGAAATAATTGATAAAGATGAAGATTTAGAACCACGTCCTCCGGTTGTTACTATTATGGGACATGTTGATCATGGCAAAACTTCTCTTCTTGATGCGATTAGAAATACAAATGTTGTAGATAAAGAAGCCGGAGGAATTACGCAAAATATCGGAGCATATCAAGTTAAAGTTCATGATAAATTGATCACTTTTATTGATACTCCAGGGCATGAAGCTTTTACGGCCATGAGAGCAAGGGGAGCAAGTGTTACCGACATTGTAATTATAATTGTAAGTGCTGTTGATGGAATTAAACCCCAGACAGTGGAAGCTATAGACCATGCTAAAGCAGCAAATGTACCGATAATCGTAGCTATTAATAAGATGGATTTACCTGGGGCTAATCCTGAGCGTGTTTTACAAGAATTAACTGAATATGGCCTAACACCAGAAGACTGGGGAGGAGATACTTTAGTTAATAAAATAAGTGCTAAAACAAAAGAGGGCATTGATGATCTTTTAGATAATATCTTATTAATTGCTGAACTTAAAAATTTAAGAGCTAATAAAAATCGTTATGCAACAGGAACAGTAATTGAATCAAGACTTGATAAAAATATCGGAGCAGTTTGTTCAATTTTAATTCAAAATGGAACATTAAGATTAGGAGATCCAGTTGTTGTTGGTAACTTCTATGGTAAAATTAGAACATTAAAAAATGATCGTGGTGAAAATATATTAAACGCAACACCGTCTACACCAGTTGAAATAACAGGACTTAATGATTTACCTGTTTCAGGTGATAAATTTATGGCTTTTGAAACAGAAAAAGAAGCAAGAAAAGTATCAGAAGAAAGAATCCTAAGACATAAAGAAGCTAATACAAATAGAAATGGAATGACTCTAGATGATTTATTTAGTAAAGTTCAAGATGGTGCTAAAAAAATTAATATTGTTTTAAAAACAGATGTAAAAGGTAGCGAAGAAGCAATAAAAGCATCTCTTCAAAAATTAAATATCGAAGGAGTTAGTGTTGATGTTATAAGAAGTGGTGTTGGTACAATAACAGAAAGTGATATTGTTTTAGCAAGCGCAAGTAATGCTTTAATTTATGGCTTTAATGTAAGACCTAATAATAAAACAATGGATGTTGCTAAACAATATGGTGTTGAAATAAGACTCCATAATATTATTTATAAAATGCTTGAAGAATTAGAACAAGCTATAAAAGGTATGTTAGATCCTGAATATGAAGAAAAAGTAACTGGAGAAATTGAAGTTAGACAAATTTTTAGATTTTCTAAAGTTGGAGTAATCGCAGGAAGTCATGTTACTGATGGAGTTATAAAAGCCAATTCCAAAGCGAGACTTATTCGTGATGGTATTGTTATATATGATGGTAAAATAGCGTCTCTTCAAAGAGAAAAAGATAAAGTAAATGAAGTTAAAAAAGGTATGGATTGTGGTGTTACTTTAGAAAACTTTATGGATATAAAAGAAAATGATATCATAGAAACTTATGAAATGGTGGAAATAAAAAGATGAGTATAAAAACAGAAAGAATAGGTAGTAACTTTGTTAAAGAAATAAGTTATATCTTAATGGAAGAAATAAAAGATCCTAATATAAAATTTGTTACTATAACATCATGTGATGTTACTAATGATTTAAGTTATGCTAAAGTATATTTTACAGTTTTAGATGATACTAAAAAAGAAGAAGTTTTAAAAAGCTTAAATAAAGCTGCTAATTTTATAGAAATAAGTTTATCTAAAAAAATAGATATAAGAAAAATGCCACAAATAAGTTTTCATTATGACAATTCATATGAATATGGAAAAAGTATTGAAGAAAAAATAAAAGAAATACATGCTAAAGAAAATAAGTAAAAAGTTGTAGACTTATTTTCTTTTTTGTTATAAACTTAAATCATAGGGAGGTTATTTTTTATGGCAAAATGGGATAAAGAATATTTAAAATTATGTAAAAAAATATTAACTGAAGGAGTAGAAGTAGAAAATAGGACTGGTATTAATACATTAAAAATACCAAGTTATAATTTTTTATTTGACTTGCAAGAAGAATTTCCAGTTCTTACAACAAAACAATTATTTTTTAAGAATGCAATAACAGAAATACTTTGGATATATCAAGAACAATCAAATGATGTAAGATGGTTACAAGAAAGAAAAAATCATATTTGGGATGAATGGATGGTTGATGAAGATGGAATCTATAGAATTTATGAACCAAATAAAAATGATGAAACTGTTTTTGATAAAGATAAAGAAGTTGATTTATATGACTTAGATGGCAATATTATGTTAGACAAAGAAGGTAATAAAATTAAAGTTAAAGGTATTATTGAAGGAAAAAATATTAAAGCTGCTAAATTCTATGGCAAAGAATATGCTTATACTATAGGAACAGCTTATGGTTGGATAGTTAATAGATATAAATTAACTCAAAACTTGATTGATACGATAAAATCTAATCCAAATGATCGCAGACTTGTTATGTCACTATGGCAAAATGAATTTTTAAAAACAGCAGTTTTACCATCATGTGTATGGTCTAGTGAATGGGATGTAACAGATGGATATTTAAACCTTTCTGTTCATCAAAGAAGTTGTGATGTTCCACTTGGGTTACCATTTAATGTAACGCAATATGCAACACTTTTATGTCTAATTGCACATTGTACTAATTTAAAACCAGGCAAAATCTCTTGGAGTATAAAAGATGCTCATATTTATGTAAATCAAATAGAAGGAATAAAAGAACAAATTTTAAGAGGGGAAACCCTAGAAGATTTAGAGGCTCCTGAACTTTGGATAAACGAAGAAATAGATGATTTTTTTGAATTTGATAATTCAAGAGATTTAAAAGATATAAAAATAAGAAAATATAAGCATCATGGAAAGATTAATTTTCCACTAGCTCAATAAGGAGGTAATTTATGGAACTTAAAATGATCGCTGCAGTAGGAAAAAATAATGAATTAGGAAAAGATAATGATCTTATTTGGCCTATTAAAGAAGACTTAAAATTTTTTAAAAATGTTACAACAGGTCATACTGTAATAATGGGAGCAAATACTTTTTTCTCACTTCCTAAAGTATTACCTAATAGAACTAACATTGTTTTATCACAAGATGATATAACTGTACCTGAAGGTGTTATTTTATATCATGATTTAAATAAATTCCTTAGTGATTATAAAGATAAAGATGAAATAGTTTTTGTAATCGGAGGAGGTACAATATATCGTTTATTTATAGATAAAGTAAATGAAATATATTTAACAGAAATAGATGAAGAATGTAATGATGCTACAGTATATTTTCCAAAATTTAATAAAAACTTATATGACAAAGAAATTTTAAGTGAAAATAAAGAAAATGATATAAATTATAAACATGTTCTTTACAGGAGAAAATAAAATGGGAAAGCTTATATTAATCGAAGGAACAGATTGTTCGGGAAAAGAAACGCAAAGTAAGTTATTAAAAGAAAAAGTAGAAAAAGATAATAAAACATGTGTATATTTTTCTTTTCCTAATTATAATTCGCCAACAGGTAAAATAGTGGGAGGTCCTTATCTTGGCAAAGAAGAAATATGTAAATCATATTTTACTGAAGGGGCTGTTAACGTTGATCCTAAAGTTTCTTGTTTATATTTTGCTGCAGATAGATTATATAATTTGGAATCTTTAAAAAAATTAGTTAACTCTTATGATTATGTAATTTTAGATAGATATGCTTTTAGTAATATGGCTCATCAAGGTGGCAAAGAAGAAGATAAAAATAAAAGAAATGAAATATATGATTTTATATATGAACTTGAATTTAATTTATTAAAACTTATTAAACCTGACATAGTAATCTTTTTACATATGCCTACTAAATTTGCTTTAGAATTAAGAAAAAATAGAACATCTTTAGACGAACATGAAAAAAGTATAAAACATTTAACTATGGCAGAAAATGCTTATCTTGAATTAAAAGATAAGTATGGTTTTAAATATATTTCTTGTGTTAAAGAAGATAAACTAAGAGATATTGAAAATATAAACGATGAATTATACGAATTAATAAGAAACATTTAAGTTTCTTTTTTTGTAACAAAATCTTTTTTTAATCATTTATTACTACAGGTGAAGGTTATGAATGGTTTAATTGGTAATACTCCAATGATAAAAATAAAATATAAATATAAAGAAAAAGAAAATTTTATTTATGCTAAACTTGAATGGTTTAATTTAACTGGAAGTATAAAAGATAGATTAATCTATTATGTCCTTAATAAGAATAATTTAGAAAACATTGCTACTTTAGTAGAAGCAACAAGTGGTAATACTGGAATAGCACTCGCAGCTCTTGGAAATTATTATAAGAAAAAAGTAGTTATTTTTATGCCTGATTTTGTAAGTGAAGAAAGAAAAACACTACTTAAAAGTTATGGAGCTAAATTACACCTTATATCACAAAAAGAAGGTGGGTTTATAAAGTGTGTAAAACTTGCTAAAGAATATTCTAAAAGAAAAAACACTTTATTAATAAATCAGTTTTCTAATAAATTAAATATAGATACGCATTATTATACAACAGGAAAAGAAATACTTGATAAATTAAATAACATTGGAGGATTTGTAAGTGGAATAGGTAGTGCTGGTACTTTAATAGGCATATCCAAAAGATTAAAAAGTGTTTTTCCAAATCTAAAAGTTGCTCTTCTTGAACCAACAGATGCTGAAGTGGTTGCTAAAAATAAAGCTACTCCTCATAAAATTGAAGGTATCGCTGATTTTTTTATTCCTGATAATTTTAACAAGGAAAATATAACAAATTACTATTCAATAAATGATAATGATGCAATTAACATGAGCAAGAAATTAGCTAAAGAATTAGGACTTGGCGTAGGAATATCAAGTGGGGCTAATTTTTTAGGAAGTGTTTTATTAAGCGAAGAAGTAAATAATGTTGTAACAGTTTTTCCTGATGATAACAAAAAATATTTATCTGTTTTAAAAGATGACACTTTATTAAAAGAAGATTTTATATCAAATAATATTGAATTAATAAGTTATGAAATAGTTTAAAATGTGCACAATTTTTTGTTTTAAAACCACTTGTAAAATAATAAAAAATGTGCTAGTATATTGTTATATTTAAAAACAAATGAGGAAGACGGAAATATAATTTATTTTAATAAGAGAGTTGATGTATGGTGAAAGTCAATAAAATAAATATATTTTGGATCACTTCTGATGTTCTATATTAAGTAAATAGATATAGATGGTAACGCATTATAGTTTTAAGAGCATAATTAACTTTATGAAATAAGGTGGGACCACGAATTTTTCGCCCTTATGTCATAAAGTTTTTATATTTTTAAGGAGGTTTTATGGAAAAAGAGATTGAATTAAGAGTATATGATATTGATAAGGAAGAATTAATAAAAAAAATAGAAAAATTAAATGGAAAGTTTATCAATAATTATGAGCAAATAAGATATGTATATGATTTTAATCCTGTTAAAGAAAATAAATGGATAAGGCTTAGAACGGATGGTTTTAAAACTACACTTACTATAAAAGAGTATACTTCATCAAAAATAAATGGAGTTAACGAATTAGAAATTGAGGTAAGTGATATGGAAAAAACTAATCTTATTTTAGAAAAACTTGGTTATAAAAAAAGAAGCGTTCAAGAAAATAAAAGAACAAGATATATTTTAAATGATGTTGAAATAGATATTGATACATGGCCTTATTTAAAAACATTCGTTGAGTTTGAAAGTAAGAGTAAAGAAAAAATATATGACGTTTTAAAATTACTTGATATTGACATTAAAAATACTACTACTAAAATAGCGGATGATTTTTATTATGATATAGGTTTTACTAAAGAAATGTTAAACGATTTAAGATTTAAGGAGGAATAGTTATGTTTAAAGAATTAAGAAAAGGAAATTATGAAGAAGTAGAACAACATTTTATTGATTATTGGAAAGAAAATGATATATTACAAAAATCTATTGATAAAAGTAATAATTATTTTGTATTTTATGATGGCCCAGCAACTGCTAATGGTCATCCAGGATTACACCATATGGTGGCCAAGTTTTTAAAAGATAGTTTTTGTAAATATAAAACTATGCAAGGATATAAAGTACTTAGAAAAGTAGGATGGGATACTCATGGCCTTCCTGTTGAAGTAGAAGCAGAAAAGAAATTAGGTTTTAATTCTAAAAAAGATATTGAAAATTATGGAATTGAAAAATTTAATAATGTTTGTCGTGAACTTGTATGGAGTAATGAAAAATCATTTAGTGATTTAACTGCTAAAATGGGTCAATTCATTGATTTAGAACATCCTTATGTTACTTATGATAATAAATATATTGAAACAGAATGGTATATTTTAAAGAAATTTTTTGATGAAGGTTTATTTTATGAAGGAGTTAAAATTGTTCCATTTTGTACAAGATGTGGTACAGGTTTAGCTTCTCATGAAGTTGCTCAAGGATATAAAGATATTGAAGCTCAAACTGTAATTGTACCTTTTAAAGTATGTGATGATGATTCTTATTTTCTTGTTTGGACAACAACACCATGGACTTTAATTTCAAATGTAGCTTTATGTGTTAATCCAAATGAAAAATATGTTAAAGTATTATCAAATGGATATAAATTTATCCTTGCTAAAAAGCTAGCAAATAAAGTTCTTGGAGATTCTTATGAAATACTTGAAGAATATTTAGGAAAAGATTTAGAATATACTTCTTACGAACAATTAATTCCAAGTTTGAAAGTAAATAAAAAAGCATTTTATGTAACATGTGATAATTATGTAACTATGGAAGATGGTACGGGGGTAGTTCATATTGCACCAGCTTTTGGGCAAGATGATGCTAATATTGGTAAAAAGTATAATTTACCATACCTTAATCCTGTTGGTGAAGATGGATGTTATACTGAAGGACTTTGGAAGGGTAGAAATGTCTTTGATGTTGATTTAGATGTTATTAAGTATTTAAAAGAAAACGATAAATTATTTAAAAAACAAAAATTAGTTCACTCATATCCTCATTGTTGGAGATGTGGTACACCACTTTTATATTATTCAAAACCAAGTTTCTATCTTGAGGTTACTAAAATTAAAGATAAAATTGTGGAAGCTAACAAAACAGTTAATTGGTATCCAAGTTATGTTGGAGAAAAACGTTTTGGAAATTGGCTTGAAAATTTAAATGATTGGGCTATTTCAAGAAGTAGATATTGGGGAACACCACTTCCTTTATGGAGATGTTCATGTGGCCATGATGAAATGATTGGTTCAAAAGAAGAATTAGTAGAAAAAGCAATTGAAAAAATTGATACTTCAATTGATTTACATAGACCTTATGTTGATGACATACATATTAAATGTCCAAAATGTGGTAAAACAATGTCTAGAGTAGTGGATGTTATTGATTGTTGGTTTGATTCTGGTTCTATGCCATTTGCTCAATATCATTATCCATTTGAAAATAAAGAACTTTGGGAAACACAATTTCCAGCAGATTTTATTTGTGAAGGAATTGACCAAACACGTGGATGGTTCTATTCACTTCTTGTAATTTCAACATTTGTTAAAGGATGTGCACCATATAAAAATGTTTTAGTAAATGATCTTTTACTTGATAAAGAAGGCAAAAAAATGAGTAAAAGTAAAGGCAATATTGTGGAACCATTTACAACTTTAAAAACATATGGAGCAGATACAGTAAGATTTTATCTTCCATATACTTCACCAGTATGGATGCCTTTAAAATTTGATTATGAAGGATTAAAAGAAGTACATTCTAAATTCTTTAATCCATTTAAAAATACTTATACTTTCTTTCAAACATATGCTAATATTGATAAAGTAGATCCAAGAAACTTTAAAGTAGAATACAAAGATTTAGAAGAAATAGATAAATGGTTACTTTCTAAATATAATAGACTTGTTAAAAATGTAACTGAAGCTTTTGAAGAATATGATTTAAATAAAGTTGTAAAATATTTGACAACATTTGTTGGAGAAGATTTATCTAATTGGTATATTAGAAGAAATAGAAATAGATTCTGGGGTAGTAATTTAGATAATTCTAAAAAAAGTGTTTATCAAACCACTTATGAAGTATTAATTGGATTATCAAAACTTCTTGCACCAATTTCACCATATATAAGTGAAGAAATATATCAAAATTTAACAAATGAAGAATCAGTTCATTTAAGTTCATTTCCTAAATGTGATGAAAGTCTAATAGATTTAAAATTAGAAGAAAAAATGGATTTAGTAAGAGACTTAATTTCACTTGGTAGAAATGCACGTGAAGAAGCTAAAATAAAGGTTAGACAACCAATTAGTGAAGTATTAATTGATGGTAAAAATAAAGACATATTAAGTGATTTAACATCTTTAATAACAGATGAATTAAATGTAAAAAAATTAACATTTGTAGATGATTTAAGTTTATATATGAACTTTATTATAAGACCAAACTTTAAAGAAACAGGTAAATTATTTGGAAATAAAATGAAAGAATATCAAACTTTCTTAAATAATTTAACTGAAAAAGATAAAGAAACTTTATTAAATGGTGGTACATTAAAATTTGAAGAGTTTGATATTGATAAAAATCTTGTTGATATAAGAATTGAATCTAAAGAAGGATTTGACTGTATAAATGAAGGTAATAATTTTATTATCTTAAATACTACTTTAACAGAAGATTTAATAAAAGAAGGTTTAGCAAGAGAACTTGTATCAAAAGTTCAAAATATGCGTAAAGAAAAAGACTTTAATATTGAAGATAGAATTAATTTATTCTATAACGGTAATTCTTATTTTGAAAGTGTATTAAAAGAATTTGAATCTTATATTAAAGAAGAAACATTAGCACTTGGTGTATTTGTAGGAGATAGTGCCGTTGTAGATGGCGCATTTGTCAAAGTACAAAAACAATGTATTTCAAAAGCATTAGAATCAAGAGTTGGATGTTTAATGGCTGTTGAATTATTAGAAGCTGTTAAAGATAAAGAATTTGATTTTGATTTATATGTTGGAGCTTGTGTCATGGAAGAAGTAGGACAGCGAGGAGCCACAACAGCTACAGGACTGGTAAAACCAGATCTAGGTGTTGTACTTGGTTGTAAGAAAGCTAAAACATTAGATGAAAAAGACCAGAGCGTAGGAGAGCTAGGAAAAGGCTTATTAGTATCTTTCTACGATAAAGGGATGATGCCAAACCGCGGTTTATTAGATGCATTAGTACAAATCTGTAAAGAGGAAGATATCGCATATCAGCACTACTATAGTATGGATCTAAATGAAGGGGCATGGGTACACAAATTGTTTGCCGGATGTCCAACACTGAATGTATCGATTGCGATTCAAAATGCATACAGCGCAATTGAAAGTATGGATCTAAATGATTATGACTGCGCAAAAAAAGCTTAACTGTATTTGTTGAACATTTAAATGAAGAAAAGATTCAAGAATTTAAGGAATCAAATCGATAGGTGATACTATGGAACAAGCAATTGGTGATATTAATTTAGAAATGCTGAAAGAATTAAGTGAGGCTCATGGCATTAGTGGAAACGAAAAAGAAGTGAGTCGCATGATGAAAAAGTGGATGAATCCCTATGCGGATGAAATTACATATGATAATTTAGGATCCATCATTGGACTTCAAAAAGGAAAGGAAAAAAGGAAGAGAAAGAAGACCAGCCTACTTTAATGATTTGTGGACACATGGATGAAGTTGGTTTTCTAGTGCGCGAAATTGATGAACAAGGCTACATTCGTATG
Organism: uncultured Mycoplasmatota bacterium; assembly: GCA_900552235.1. Classification (GTDB taxonomy): domain Bacteria; phylum Bacillota_I; class Bacilli_A; order RF39; family UBA660; genus CAG-611. The sequence goes on from URYZ01000022.1 coordinate 13,516, forward strand.
CTCCCAGTTGGAGGATGGTGGGGACATGTACTACCTAGTCAGACGCTTGTAGTGACAACACATGAAGGGAAAAGATATCAAGGTGTTGTAGGATCAAGTGCGCCTCATGGATTGAGTAAGGAAGTCAAAGAAAAAGTTATTCATCCCTTAGATTTATTTTTAGATTTGGGTGTCGCAAACCGTGCTGAAGTTGAAGAATTAGGAATTCAAATTGGCGATATGATTACGCCAGATACAGAATTTACAGTTATGAATAAC
>URYZ01000023.1 GCA_900552235.1 uncultured Mycoplasmatota bacterium
CCATATAAACCCTCCAGTTAGATAGGTTAGCATATATAAAAATGCTTTGCAAATGCCACGAATCTCATTTTTCAAGCATTAAAAAAGATGAAATTTTAAAATTCATCTTAAGACTTAATTTTCACTTTTCAAATATTTTTTATACCAATTTTTAAAAAAATATTTAAAATTTTAGAAATTTAAAAAAGTATGCATATACATACTTTATTTAACAATTACTTCACTACTATCAGTAGTAGTATTTACTTCATTTCCTATCGTATCATTTATATCTTTATAATCTTTTATTACAAAATTAACTTTACCTTTAGTACTATTATTATCCACTTTAATTGTAGCAATACATGTAGGTTCATCAGTTGAAGAACATACCATTTCTATATCTTTATTAAAAATATTTACTTTAGGAATAGAACTTAGTTTTCTATCAAATTTAACATTTAATATTATTAAATTATTTACATTTGCAATACTTGTATTACCATTATTGCTTTTTATTGTAACACTTACAGGACTAAATGTTTCTATCTCTGTATCATTAGTACCTTTTACTGTAACATTTAAAGTATTTGTGTAAGCACCATCATTTGATTTTATAATAATTTTAGCGTTACCTTTATTTAATGCTTTTACTTCACCCTTGTTATTTACAGATACAATTTTCTCATTACTTGATATATAATTAATATTTTTGTCCGTAGCATTTACAGGTATAATAGTAGGTTTTAGTATTTGAACATCATTTACATTCATAATTATGCTGTCTTCAATATCTTCTAAATATACTCTTTCCACTAAATTAACAGTACTTTTATCAACTACTCTAAGATCTATTTTAAAAGTATTACTATTTTGTTTAATTATTAAAGAAGTATAACCTTTTGTTTTTCCTCTAATTACCCTATTTTCATTTATTTCTGCAATTGATGTATCTTCAATTTCAAAAGTAATATTTTTATAACAAATATCATCTCCAAGATTAATATTTAAACTACTTTCTTCATTAAAATACGCAATAATTTGACTTTGTGGTATGTTTTCTTCACTTAATCTTTTGCATACTGTTACCATTTTATTTGCCTTTTTAGATACATCATTATAAGTTCCCGTTACTTCAATATTAAAACTTCCTAATTTGTATGCAAATAAACTATTATTAACTTTTTTACCTACCATATTTTCATTTTTTGTAGATACAATATCACTATCAACAAAAAATGTATATTTTGTTTTACTTAAATTATTTTTACCTACTGATGTAACTTTAAAGCTATTATTTTCTCCATAGTAAATTATATCATTTAATGAAAGTGATATATTATTAAGTGTTCCAGGCTTTAACATAGAATAAAGTATTAATCCTAGAATTAACACAAAAAACATTATTCCTATTATTAACAACATTTTTTTATTTACCTTACGATTTTTAATAAAACCTAAATTACCTTCTTCATAATCAACTTCTTTTTGGTAATTATTATTTACACTATTTAATGGTATATTATTTATATTATTAGGTATAACACTGTTTATATTACTATTTTCTTTTTTATCTTCTTTCTTTTCTTTATTTATAAAATTGTTATTAAAGAAGAAAGGTTGTTCTTTTTTACTTGTTTTATCTAATTCATTATCAATTTCATCTAAAGATACAACAGTTGTTTTTTCTATATTATTATTAAAAAAATTAGTATTAGTATTAGTATTGTTATTATCATTATTATTTTCTTCTTTTTCTTGTTTTTCAACATCATCAAGCTTTTTGTTATTTATTAAATCATTAATATTGGAGTAATGCATTTTCATATCATCATTTAAAGGACTATATCCTTCTTTTTCTTTACTTTCTACAGTGCTCAATCCTAATTCATCAACATTATTTTTTTCTTCTTTTTTAATACTTAAATTATTATTACTTTTTTTAAAGTTAATAGGAAACTTTTTACTCATCTTTATCCCTTCCCTTATTCTAATATTATTATATATTATGGACATTTTATAGTCAATTAAAACATTTTAAACTTTTAAAAAAACTATTTTTATTTTATAATAAAATTAAGAAAGTGAGGAAAATATGAATAATTGTATTTTTTGTAAAATAATAAATAATGAAATACCAAGTTATACTTTATACGAAGATGAAATGGTAAAGGTATTTTTGGATATTAACCCCGAAAGACCAGGACATACTTTAATAATACCAAAAACACATTTTGTTGATATAAATGATATTTCTATAGAAACTTTAAATCATATTTCATTAATTAGTAAAAAAACAACTACTCTTTTAAAAGAAAAATTAAATTATGATGGTTTAAGACTTGTTCAAAATAATGGCGTTTTAGAAGAAGTTAAACATTATCATTTACATTTAATTCCTTTTTATCAAGATGGTTTTAGTAAATCAGTAGAAGAAGTTTATGAAATACTGACACATTAAAAAGAGGTTTAAAAGCCTCTTTTTAAGTTTTTTAAATATTTTTATTAATAGCAACATACATTATTATTAGTTCCAAATGAACTAAAAATTATAGCAAGTAAGATATATAATACAACAACGATTAATAATCCACTTCCTGTATGTTTTCCTGGTTTTTCATTACAGCATTCATTATTTTTCATACATACACCCCCTTAAATCCAAGCACCTAGTATTATAATTAGTAAAATAAATAAAACTAATACGATTGCTGATGATGATACATAATTCATAAATAACTCCTCCTTTTTTATTGTTCTAAATTATTTTATGGGTTTTTGTGAAATTTGTGTATATAAAAGACTAAATTATTGTATTTTTTTTAAATTTTTGATAAGATAAACATGTAACTATTTAAAGGAGGATATAATTATGAACAAAATAATTAAAAATAGTGGTAAAATTCTTATCTCAGGTTTATTAATTTTTTCACTTGTAGGATGTGGAAAAGTACCAGTTTTAAAAAATGGTGAAGAAGCTGTTGTAACAAGTGATGCCAAAAATATTTCTGTTACTGAATTTTATGAAAAAATTAAAGAAAAATATGGAGTAAACGTTTTAGTAGATATGATTGATGAAATGATTTTAAGTGACAAATACAAAGAAACTACTAAAGAAGAAAAAGAATATATAAAGGAAAAAGTTAAAGAAGTTGAAGATTCTGCTAAACAATATAATACAACTTTTGAATATTTAATTGCTTATTATTATGGATTAGAATCAAAAACTGAATTTGAAAAATTTGTTTCACTTTCTTACAGAAGAAATGAAGCAGTTAAAGAATTGGTTAAAAAAGGTTTAACTGATAAAGAAATTCAAAAATATTACGATGAAAATATTTTTGGAGATATTAGAACTAAACATATTTTAATTTCTATTGATACCCTTGATGGAATGACTACTGAAGAAAAAAATAATAAAGAAAAAGAAGCTTTAAATAAAGCAAAAGATATTATTAAAAAGTTAAATAATGGTGAAGATTTTGATAAACTTGCTAAAGAATATTCAACTGATAAAGCTACTAAAGACAAAGGTGGCGATACAGGATGGTTTAATACTGGTGATATGCTTGAAGAATTTGAAAAAGCAGCATATAATCTTAAAAAAGGAACATATACAACTACTCCAGTTAAAACTAAATATGGATATCATATAATCTATAAAACTGATGAAAAGAAAAAACCTGAACTTAAAGATGTTAAAACTACTATTAAAGAAACACTTGTTACAAAAAAATTAAGTGAAGATAGTGCTTTATTCTATAAAAAACTTGAAGAATTAAGAAAAGAATATGGTGTTGAAATTCATGATGATAAATTAAATGGCGATTTTAATACTTATATGTCTAAATTAAAAACTAGTTCTAATAATTCTAATAATAAATAAAAATATGTGGGATTTATCTCACATATTTTTATTTAAACAAACCTTTTTGATAAAGTTTTTGTTTTATTTTTTGTTCTAATTCATAAGAAGTATATTTTTTAGATAACTTATTATATAACTTATTATATTCTTTTTCATAAATACTTGTTTCATCAAAGTTAATATTATTAATATTTTTATCTATTATTTCAACGTTAAATCCTTGATTAATAAGATTAAGTTTTATATTATTTTTTAAATTATATACTGACTTATTCTTATTAGTTTTAACTTTTTTATCTATTATTTTTTTTATTTTTTCTTCTTCTTTTTCTTTAGTAAATACTTTAATATTTTTATCTATAATGCTTTTATCTATTCCTAATTTTTCAAGTTCATGAATTATTTTATTAGGTCCAATATTTTTTAAGTTTATCGAATCATTTATATAACATTTTGTAAAATAATCATCATTTAAATAGCCTTCTTTAGTTAAATTAAGAATTATTTTTTCTATTAAATCTTTGTTAAATTCTTTTGCTAAATATTTTTCTATTTCATTTGTACTACGCATTTTTACTTTTAAATAATTTAATGCTTTATAATAAGCTTCATAAAAAATATTTTCATCTAAATATTGTTTTAATTCATTCTCTTTTATTTCTTTTTTCAATAAAATCATATTTTTTATAATAGTATCTTCATAAAGGATTATGTCATTATTATCTAAAGTTATTTTATATTTATTACCTGGTAATTTCTTATACTTTATTATTTTCATACATACCTCTTTTCATAAATTTAAATGTTTTTCATATAAATTTAATATAGTACAATAAAAGTGTTTAGTCAAACAAATTTTTCTTGTATTTTGTAATATTTAATGATACCATATAAGTAGAAAGGAGTGTTTGTTTTTTATGTATAATTATGACTATATCAATTCACCTAGTAATACTGCTGCTTTAGCAGGAAGCGCTATTTGGGGAATTATCGCTTCAGTATTAGCAGTTATTGGAGGAATTCTAGTTTATTTCTTATTTATTAAGAAAGATAATAAAGGATTAAGTAAAAAACTTGTTACTTTAAAAGAATTACTTGATTTTAGAATAATGATTATTGAACCAATTTTAAAAGTTTTATATTTAATTGGTACAATTTATGTTATTTTAGTATCATTCTCATTCATTAGTGTAAGTTTCTTACTATTCTTAGTTATATTAATCCTTGGACCAATCGTAATTAGATTAGTTTATGAAGGCTTCCTAATTATGATTATGATTTGGAAAAATACAAAAGAAATAGCACAAAAAAAATAATCCGTAATTGGATTATTTTTTTTCATCTTGTTGTTTTATTATAATTAAATTGTCTGCTACTTCTTCAAGCGCCCTACCTATATTCTTTTTAGAAACATAATCTTCTTCATTTTTTTGTAAATTATTATTTTCTCTTATATCATCGCTTCTTAAAGCTGCAAGATGGACTAAACGATATTTACTATCTACTACATTTAATAATTTATCAATTGAAGGATATATCATATGTATCACACTCCCCAATATTATAATAAAACACTTAAAAATATTTTACAATAAATTTGACAAAATTAGACAAATTATTTTACTGATGTATTTTACTTTAAATTTAACTCTTTTAAAATATCATCATAAATACTATCAGCTTTTAAAAGTACACTATGCTTTTTAGATATAGCTATTAAATATACTGTACAAAGATATTCCCTTGGAAATATTAAAGATAAATTATACATTTCCTTTATTATTTCTTCTTTATTTTCATTTTTCATATATTTATTATACATATATCCTATTAAAAATTTATCTTTTAAGTTTTTATTTATTTTAATATAATCAAGTTCTTTAACTTTTTTTACTAACATTCTATTATATTTTTTTATTGAATAAATATTTTCTGTAGGAATATCAAATAATATTCCAAGATGTTCTAAAGCTTCTTCTACTTCTTCTTTGAAATCATGATTATATTTTATTTTTACAAATAACTTATTTATCTTAGCAATACTAAATAGTTCATTTACTATTTTATTTTTTGGTTCATTTAGAATAGTAGATTTTAAAATTTCAATAAAATATTTATTTAATTCATTATATGATTTATCTAAATCATTTTTCTTAAATGTATATATATTTCCATCTAACTTATTAAAATGTTTCATTGTATCGTTATAACCATATTTTATATTTTTATTAGCATATTCTTTTGTAAAAGTTAATGTAAGTGGTGTTTTATCTTTCATTTTTATAACATCTACTTTTATATTTTTATCTTTTGGTTTTTTATTAATAGCAAGAACAGATAAATCAACTGCAAGTATTTCAGTTGCTCCCATATCAATTGCAAGATTAATAGGAATGCCATCATAAAACCCTCCATCTATAAAACTTTCATCATTTATATCTTGGGCGTGTACGAAAGGATAACAAATAGAACTCGCACAAATATAATCAACAAGTTTTCCATATGGTATTTGTTCTTTAGTTAAAAATCTTGGCTTTTTATTTGTAAGTGATACCGTAACAAGTCCATAGTCAATTTTAGATTTTCTAACTTTTTCTTCATTAATATTTTTTTTAAGAAAATTATAAGCATTAGAAAAACTAATTCCTCCAGAAGACATTTGTTTTACAAGAAGTTTTATATCTTCTTTTGACATCTTACTTCCTATTGCAACATCAAACAAATCCGATGTTGTTATTTTTTGCCACATTTTTAGACATTTTTTATATTCGTTAGCAACATAAAAAGCTCCATTTATTGAACCAATAGATACACCTGTTACAATATCAAATTTCATATGAAGTTTTCTTAGTGCTTTAAAAACTCCTACTTCATAACTACCTTTAGCTCCTCCGCCACCTAATACTAATGCTTTCACAAAAAAATCACTTCCTATCTATATCTATATTATACCAATAAAAAAACACCTTTAAAAGTGTTTTTATTAACATAAAAAGAAAAAGACCAAAGGTCTTTTAATAGTTACAACAAGAACCACATTGTACATGTTCACATACATTTTCTTCACAGCAAGTATAACTTGGTTGATAAGTATGTTGATAAACATGATGATTAACTATTCTTGTTCTTATTGGACAAACATGTGGAACATTATGAACTATAGTTCTGTTTACTACTCTTTCACGCATAGGTTCCATAATTGGAGCATTAGAAGTTACTGCAGTCATAGTATCATTTTGATTAGTCGCTTGAGTTTGAGCAAAATCTATATCTATATTTCCTGTATTGTTATCAATATCAATTAAACCATTTTGACTTGGCATTGCCATAAAGTTTTGTCTACCACATCTATTATTAAACATTTTAAATCCCCCTATCTAATTTTATGATATGAAAAATTTAATTTTATGTATAAGTAAATTACCTAGTTTTTATTTATAGGTTTTAATCTATGTAGCAATTTATTAATAAATATCATATATTATTATAGTTTTTGGAGGAATTATGTTAGAATTTTTTAATAATTTAAATAGTATTGAGCAAACATTAATAGCTACTTTATTTACATGGAGTATAACAGCACTTGGAGCTGCACTTGTATTTTGTTTTAAAAAAATAAATAAGAATTTACTTGATGCAATGCTTGGTTTTTCTGCAGGAGTTATGATTGCAGCATCCTTTTTTTCACTTATTAGTCCATCAATTGAAATGGCTACTAGTTTAAATTTAAACGCGTGGTTAACTGCTTTTATTGGATTTATGGGTGGAGGGATTCTTCTTTTTATTGGGGATAAATTATATGATAAAATATCCACTAAAAAAGAAAGGAAAGATAAAAAAGAAAAAAACAGTTTAAAAAGAGCAATAATGTTAGTTGTATCTATAACACTTCACAATATTCCAGAAGGCATGGCAATTGGGGTAGCGTTTGGATCTGTTATATATGGTCTTGATGGAGCGACAACTACAACTGCTTGTATTTTAGCATTAGGAATAGGTATTCAAAATTTTCCCGAAGGTACTGCTGTTTCACTTCCTCTTTTAAGAGAAGGATTTTCAAGAAAGAAAGCATTCTTTTTAGGACAATTAAGTGGCATAGTTGAACCCATAGCGGGAGTACTCGGAGCAATTTTAGTAATTAAAGTTAGATATCTGCTTCCTTATTTACTTGCCTTTGCTGCAGGTGCTATGATATATGTTGTTGTTCAAGAATTAATACCAGAAAGTCAAACAAACAAGAAAAAAGAGCTCATGGCCCTATTTACTTTAATTGGATTTTCTCTTATGATGATTTTAGATGTAGCTTTAGGTTAGCTACATTTTTTAAAATGGTAATTTCATATTGCCATTTGAAATCATTTTCATCATTTTCTTAGATTGTTCAAATTGTGTAAGTAATCTATTTACTTCCATTACATTTCTTCCACTACCTTTAGCAATTCTTTCTTTTCTGGAAGCCTTTAATATTTCAGGATGTTTTCTTTCATAAGGGGTCATTGATAAAATAATTGCTTCGATATGTGCCAAGTCTTTAGGGTTAATATTAACATTATTAAGTCCCATTTTACTTGCTCCAGGTATTAATTTTAAAAGATTTTCAAGTGGTCCTAATTTTTTTATTTGTTTCATTTGTGATAAAAAATCTTCTAAATCAAACTTTCCTTTTTGCATTTTTTTAAGGGATTTTTCAGCTTCTTTTTCATCAATTACTTCATTTGCTTTATCTACAATTGATAAAATATCTCCCATCCCTAAGATACGAGATGCCATACGATCAGGATAAAAATAACTAATTCCATCCATCTTTTCAGAATCACCAATAAATTTAATTGGAACATTTGTTAAATGTCTAACTGATAAAGCAACTCCTCCTCTTGTATCACCATCAAGTTTAGTTAAAATTACACCAGTTAAATCAAGCTTTGAATTAAACCCTGTTATTACATTAATCGCATCTTGTCCCATCATTGAATCAATTACAAGTAATGTTTCTTCTGGTTTTACAAGATTTTTTATACTTTGTAATTCGTCCATTAAATTATCATCTATATGAAGTCTACCTGCTGTATCTATTAAAACATAATCATAGCCATTTTCTTTAGCATAACAAACACCATTTTTAGCAATACTAACAGCATCTTTACTATCTTCAGAATACACAGGTATATTAAGTTCTTTTCCTATTTGTTTTAATTGTTCTATCGCTGCAGGTCTATATATATCACAAGCCACTAAAAGTGGTTTTTTATTATGTTTTTTTCTTAATAAATTAGCAAGTTTCCCAATTGTTGTTGTTTTACCACTTCCTTGAAGACCCACAAGCATTAAACAAGCAGGATTACCATTTAAATTTAAAGGTGTATTAACACCTCCAAGAAGTTCTACTAAAGAATCTCTTATTATTCCTACAAACATTTCTCCAGGTGTTAAACTTTTTTTAACTTCTTCTCCTAAAGCTTTTTCACGAACAGCACTAGTAAATTCTTTTACTACCTTATAATTAACATCAGCTTCAAGAAGAGCAAGTCTAACTTCTCTTACCATTGAATCTATATTTTCTTCAGTTATTTTTCCATAACCTTTTATATTTCTTATAACGTTTTGTAATCTATCACTAAGTGTTTCAAACATATTTATCATCCTTTCAATTACATATTATATTTTATCAAAAAAATAATAAAAAATAAAGAAAACTCAAGGATTTTTTCCTTGAGTTATGTCATAAATTCCTCATGACATTATTATATTATGCAAAAATAATTATTTTATTCATCAAAAAGTAATTTTTTCAAATCAAATTTAAGAATAAATTTACAAAAAGTCTTATCACTATATTTTTCTAACAATTTATAGATAAGATTTGTTATTAAATATGCGATAAAGGCCGAGATTAATCCTACGATTATTCCAAATAAAACATCACTTGGATAGTGAACCATCAAATAATTTCTAGCCATTCCTATTAAAATAATAGGTATAATACATAAATATTTTTTCTTGCTTTTACATAATAACATAATACTTATCATTCCTGCGGCAACACTTGTAGCATGTCCTGATGGAAAGCTAAATTCACTTTCATTAACACTTCCAACAAACTTCCACCATGTATTAAAAATACTAGTTTCATCTATGAAAGGTCTTGGTCTAGCAATTAAATCTTTTAAAATAAAATTAGTTATAATTGCACCACAGCAAACTGCCCCAAACATACATATTCCAACTTTTCTTGTTTTTTTAAATAACATTAATATTATTGCTATTAAAAGTAATAATATCCCTTTTTCTGTTATTAAACTTAAAAAATTAAATAATGGCGTTAAAAAGTTTCCTAAACTCTCAGCAAGTTTATGTAAAAAACTTAAAATGTTATAATCATAATTATAAAATATCTTATTAATACTTTCTGCTACAGTTAAAAAATTCATATACTACCTCTTTTCTTATTTATTTGCTAATAATTCTAATGCTTTTTTTGCAGCATTTTGTTCTGCTTCTTTTTTACTTCCACCTTCACCAACACCATATACAATATCATCTACTTTTACCTCAACTTTAAAATATTTATGATGTGAAGGTCCACTTTCTTCAAGTAAAACATATTCCATAGATTTTTTATCAGTTTGTACTGCTTCTTGAAGAGCACTTTTATAATCACTAAAAAATACTTTACTTTTATCTTCAATATAAGGAACAATTATACTAAGTGCAACTTCTTTAACTTTCTCATAACCCAAGTCTAAATATATTGCTCCCATAAGAGCTTCAAATACATCAGCAACTATGGCTTTTTTATATTTTCCTCCAGTTACTATTTCCCCATGTCCTACTTTTATGTAATTACTAAATCCTAAATCCATACCATATTCATATAACGCATTTTCGCAAACATAGCTAGCCCTTATTTTAGTCATTTCTCCTTCTTTATATAATTTACTATTATATAAGTAATCAGAAACAACTAAATCTACGATTGCATCTCCTAAAAACTCTAATCTTTCATAAGATTCAGTATGTATATGTTCAAATGAATAAGATGAATGAGTAAAAGCTTGATAATATAACTTTATATTATTAGGTACTACTCCTATTTTATTTAATAACTCTTCCAATTTAAATTCTCCTTTCTTACTTAATCTTACCATATTTTTATAAAAATTAGAACTTATAATTGATAAATTTTAAATTTAATAGTAAAATAATATTGGTGAAAGATATGAAACACCTTGCGATTTTTTTTATAAAAATTTATCAAAAAATACCAGGTCCTTGGCATAATATGTGTAAATTCACACCTACTTGTTCGAACTATGCAATCGAATCATACCAAACTTATGGTTTTTTTAAAGGAACTTATTTGACAATAAAAAGATTATTAAAATGTGGTCCATGGTCTAAACCAGGTTATGATCCTGTACCAAAAAAGGAGAAAAAATTATGAAAAAAAAGATATTAACAATATTGTTAATTATAACAATAACATTACTTACCGGATGTATTAAAAGATATGATATGGAAGGAATAAATATTATTACTACTATTTATCCAATTGAATATGTAACAAAAAGATTATATGGCGAAAGTGCTAACATTAAAAGTATTTATCCAAATGGTGTAGATATTAATGAATATAAACTAACTAATAAACAATTAAAAGACTTTAGTAATAACGATTTACTTATTTACAATGGAAATAGTACTGACAGAGAATACGCAACAGTTATTTTACAAAAAAATAAAAATATTAAAATAATTGATGCTAGTTATGGATTAGAAGAAACATATGCTAAAAGTGATATATGGTTAAATCCTTCAAATATATTAATGCTAGCACAAAACATTAAACAAGAATTATCAGATTATATTGAAAATCCTTATTTAAAACAAGAAATAAATAATAACTATAAACTACTAAAACTTGATATATCAGAACTTGATACAGAACTTAACAGAACTGCTAAAAACTCTAATAATAAAAAAATTATTTCATATGATGAATCATTAAAATTCTTAGAAAAATATGGTTTTGAAGTTATAAACTTAACTAAAAATGGTAAAGAAATAGATAGTAATATAAAACTTGCTACTTCTTTATTAAATAATAAATCACTATCTTATATTTTCGTAAATGAATGGACTAAAGATAATGAATTAGTAACAAAATTAACTAAAGAAACATCTTCAAAAACATTATTATTTAAAAGTTTAGCTACAATTACAGATGAAGATATAAATAAAAATGAAGACTATATTTCAATAATGAATTATAATATTTCCAACTTAAAAGAAGAAACATATAAATAAGGAGTCTAATATGGAAAAAGAACCATTAAGTTATTTAAAACTATTTGAATTTATAAAAGAACATGGTAATGAAAGTTTATTAATTTTTCTTGAAGATTATAAACATTTAGAAGAAAAAGATTTATTAAATTTATTTCTATTTGAAAATAATGATTTATTAAAAAAATTATTAAAAGATAATAAGAAAGTAATTGAATTTCTAAGAAGTTTAAAAACAAGATTACCTATAGAAAATAAATATTTTAAACAAAATGTTGAACATTCAATAGAAAATATAGATACATATATTAATAATATGAAACTATTACATAGCTTAAATATTGATAATATAAAATTCCCTGATAAAAGATTAATATTTACATTTAAATTAATAAAACATGGTAATTCCATTGTTAACTTAAATAAACAATATAGTGATATAGATGTAAATTATATTGTTGAAGATAGTTTAAAATTAAATCAAGATAATGTTTCATTTAGATATGAACTATTTAATCCAAACTATATTATTGATATTAAAAATGATTACATAAACGATACATCAATAAAAACAATTTATTTAACTAATTTAGGTACAGATTTATCAACAATTCCTAAACTTAAAGAATTAGAAAGTAAACAAGTACCTGAAACTCTTACAAGACATTTAAAAAGAATTAGCAATTAACTAATTCTTTTATTTTACATTTATAATCCAAGTGTGTATGGATCACTACTTGTTCCTGATCCTCCGGTTATTTTAGCAGATGATGTTAGATAAAGGACTGGTCTTGATGCAAACTCATCATCATATACATAACTATAGTAAAAATAACCATTACTGTTTAAAAATAATAACATATCAGGCCCAGTGCTAACATAAATTAAATACCATTCATTAACTTTTAGGTTATATAACCAATTTGTATCATTACATGCTCTTATGTCTTTTGTTGATGTTGATGCTAAACCATCAGTATCAGTAATCTCAACCATCATATTATTCTCACAATTACTACTTGCATAAAAATAATCACTAACATACATTAATGCTATTTTTCCAACCCAGCTATTTGGATTTGTTCCATAATAGTAACATTCTTTGCCCAAATTTAATGTAACTGTTCCGTTAAAAACATATGAACATTTTTCGTTTTGTGTTTTTCTTTCATTGATATACATTTGTACACCTGTTGTTTGGCCAGCCGTTTTTGCAGCAACAGCAATATTACTGTTTTCTGCCCCTAAACCACCAAGATAGTATTTGGCATTTGATATTAAACTTTGTGATACATTATCTAAACCGTTTAAATATGTTTCATTTAAATATGTATTTAATGTTGCTCCTGTCCAGTTGTCATAGTATTTATTTGTATCATCACATATATAATCATTATTTTCATCTGTACAATTATTCCAATAATAATCTCCTACACTTTTATTTCTTATTAGTTTAATACGATATTCCATGTTACCATTTCCATCATCAACTGGGAATACTCCAAGTATTCTCCATACTTCATTGTTAAACGTTACATAATTTTTTGGACTTGCTCCACGATATCTATATTCTGTTACACTTTCTGTTGCTCCTA
>URYZ01000024.1 GCA_900552235.1 uncultured Mycoplasmatota bacterium
ATAATGAAAAAATAATTGTTAAAGAAAATAATATTGAAAATGTTATTACAGAAAAAAAACATGCTTCAAAAACAATTAATAAAATAATAACAAAAGAAGAATTTAATAATATGAAATATGGTACAAAAATGCATTATATTTTAGAAACAACATCATTTAATGAAACAAGTGAAAAAATAGTTAATAATTTATTAAAAAGTTTAAATGTTGATGGTGCTAAAATTTATAAAGAACATGAATTTGTATATGAAAAAGAAGATGTTATATATCATGGTATAATAGATTTAATGTTAGAGTATAAAGATCATATCAAAATAATTGATTATAAACTTAAAAATATTAATGATAAAGAATATTTAAAGCAACTTAATGTTTATAAAGATTATATTTTAAGTAAAAAAAATATACCTGTAAAAACTTACTTATACTCAATAATAGATGAAAAACTATATGAAATAAATATATAGTTTTTTTCTTTTTGTTAATAATAAATATGAGGTGTTTATTTATGAATATAAGTCATATTTATTATGAGAAAGATGTTGATAAATATTATTTAGGAAAATATTTACTTGAAAAATATAAAGATATTCCAAAAACAGTTATAAAAAATCATAATAATATAAAAGAGTTAAGAGAAAAAGAAAACAAAGATTTTCCTATTTTAAAAACATATTTAATAATAGGAGTTAGAAAAACACAAAATTTTGTACCTAATTATAAAGTTTCTAATTATCTTGTTCCATATACTTCAAGTGGATGTGGTGCAATGTGTTTATATTGTTATTTGGTATGTAATTTTAATAAATGTTCTTATTTAAGGGTTTTTGTTAATAGAGAACAACTTTTAGAAAAGATAATAAAACATAGTTTAAAAAGCGAGGAAGAAAAAGTTTATGAAATAGGTAGTAATAGTGATTTATTTTATGAAAATATGATTACTAATAATTTAAAATGGACTATTGAAGAATTTGGAAAAATAAATAAAGGATATCTTACTTTTCCTACAAAATTTCATCAAGTAGACGATATTATAGGAATAAAACATAATGGAAGAACAATAATTAGAGTAAGTGTTAATCCTAAAGAAATAATAAATAATATTGAATTAAAAACATCACCTTTGGAAAAAAGAATTGATGCAATTAATAAATTATGTGCTGATAATTATAAGGTTGGTATCTTAATTGCTCCTGTTATTATGGTAGATAACTATAAAAAATTGTATGAAGAACTTTTTATTACTTTAAAAGAAAAACTAAGTAACAAAGTAAAAAAAGAAGTTTTTTTTGAAGTTATATTTATGACATATAGTTATGTTAGTGATATGATTAATAAAGAAGCTTTCCCTAAGTTAGATAGTTTATATAATAAAGATATTCAAACTGGTAGAGGAAGAGGTAAATATGTTTATAAAAAAGAATTAAAAGAAGACGGTGAAAAATATATAGCAAGTCTTTTAAAAAAATATTTTCCTAACAATGAAATAAAATATATATGCTAAATTAATTAAAAATGGTATAATTAAATTTATACGGGTGATATATGTGAAAAATAAAAAGACAAAAACTTTTATATTTAATTTTTTAATATTTTTAGGTTTAATACTTATAATGTATTTTATTATTTTTAGAAAAGTAAATATAAAAGATATACTTAATTCATTAAAAAGTGTTAATTTAATATATATATTCTTAGCTTTTATTGCAACATTTATATACATTTCTTTAGAAACTGTAAATGTTGGAAGAATACTAAATAATTTTGGTTATAACAAAAAACCTTTAACATATTTAAAATATACAATGATAGGATATTTCTTTAGTGCAATTACACCTAGTTCAAGTGGTGGTCAACCTATGCAAATTTATTATATGAAGAAAGATGATATAGATATATCCCATTCAACATTTGCTCTTTTAGTACAGCTTTCTGGTTATCAGTTTAGTGTTGTTCTAATCGCTCTTATTTCATTAATTTTTAGCTTTAACTATGTAAGAAGTTTAGATGCTATTATTGTATTTTTATTTATTGTTGGATTTATAATTAATTTTACATTATTTGTTCTTTATACTTTATTAATATTCAAAAATAGTTTTGTAAAAAAAATATCTAACTTTTGTATAAAATTATTAAGAAAAATTAATTTAAAAAACATTAATAAGATAGAAGATAAAATAAATGAAAAAATAAATATTTTTCATGAAAGTAGTAATTATATAAAAGAAAATAAAATGGTGGTAATAAAGTCATTTGTAACTTGTATTATTCAAGTGCTTATAAATTATATTGGACCATATTTAATATATAAATCATTTGGTTTTAGTGAAAATAGTTTGTGGCTATTTATATCAATGCAAGCAATATTATTTATATGTGTATCATTTGTACCAATACCAGGGTCAGTTGGGGCAAGTGAAGCTGGATTTTTAGGGGTTTACCAATTTTTATTTCCAGCAAGTTATTTAAGTTCTGCAATGTTACTTAGTAGAGGAATAAGCTTTTATCTATTTGTTTTAATTACAGGAATAGTAGTTATTGTAAGTCATTATAAAATAATAAAAAATAAAAAATAGAAGTGTTGTAACTTCTATTTTTCATATTGTTCCATAATTACAGGAACTATTTGTAATTTTCTTGAAACAACTTTCTTTAAGAATGTTCCTTGTTCAAGTTTTTTAATATTAAAAGCATTTGCTAAGATTTCCTTTGAATCATCATTGAAGAAAATATAACTTCCATCATTTAGAATATCATTTACAAAGAATGTAAGACTTTTATATTCATTGTTTTTAGCAATAGATGTTAATAAAGCTTCATACTCATCTTTTTCATTTAAGAATATTGAAGGATCAGTTGTAGAAATTTGACCAATACCAATTTTTTTATCTCCAACTGGATATATTTTAAAGTCTTGATATAATAATTCTTCTTTAGTTTTACCTTTAACACTTGCTCCTGCTTTCAATAGGTCAAGTCCATATTTATTGTAGTTTATTTTAGCTAATTTAGATAATTCAGTTAGGGCTTTTTTATCAAGTTCAGTAGTTGTTGGACTTTTTAAAATAAGTGTATCTGATAAAATACCTGATGCCATGATACCTGCGATTTGTTTAGGAATTTTTATACCATTTTCTTTATACATTTGATAAATTATAGTATTTGAACTTCCAACAGGCATATTTCTAAAGTTAATTGGAGAATTTGTACCAATTGAACCAATATTATGATGATCTATTATTTCTAAAATATCAGCTTCTTCGATACCTTCGATACTTTGTGTGTATGAATTATGATCAACTAAAATAACTTTTTTCTTTTTCTTTTCAAAAGTATCTGCTAGAGTAACAGTACCTAAGCACTTATTATTTTTATTAACAACAGGATAATAACTAAATTTAGTTCTATTAGCCATATCAATAAAATCAGTAACATTATCAAGCTCATTAACACATAAAATATTTTTATTAATTTCAGTACTGTTAATTTTATTAGCAAGTTCAATCATCCTGGCAGTTTGGATTGCAGAAAGTTTAGTTTTTATAATATTTATTTTATTTTGCTTAGCTATTTTTAAATGCTCTTTTTTAATATCAACACCACCACTTATAATAAGAAGTTTAATACTACTGTTAACAGCATACTCAATAATACTGTGACGGTCCCCAACAATTAAAATACTACTGTTGTCAAGTGTAACATTATCAATGAAAGTTGTACTTTTATAAGAGGCAACGATTACATTTCCTTCGATGTCTTCATTATATAATGTTACTTTTTCTCCCTCTATTGTATTTAAAATGTTATTATAAGTTGTATTAAGTGAAGTATTAGTATAATTAATTAAATATTTTGCTATATTTTTCATTCCTAATACACCAATAAAATTATTATTTTCTCCTACAACAGGTATTTTGCTTGATTTTTTACTAACCATAAGGTTATATGCTTCAAGTAATGATTTATTTTCATTAATAAAGAAGTTTTTACTATAATTTAAATCTTTAATTTTTAATTTAACATCATTTAAAAACATTGGTTCTTCTAAATTAAAATAATCAAGCGCATATTTCGTTTCACTGTTAATATTACTTAATATGACAGGTATAGCATTTATTCCAAGTTGTTTTTTTAAATAAGCTAAAGCTATTGCACCACTAACACTATCAGTATCAGGCTTTCTATGTCCAAAAACATAAATTTTTTCCATTTATATCACATCCTTAATTCTTTAAAATTATATCATATAAATATCTAAATAAAAAGTATTTTAAAAAAATAATAACTAATTATATAAAATATTAATATCTACATATCCATCAATACCATTTACAACACCTGAACTTGTAAGTTGCCACATATCATATTTATTTGAATAGTCTGTTTTTGTTGTATAATGAGCTAACCATATTTTATAATTTGTTGTATCCCAAATATGATTAAGATATGTTGCACTTCCATAAAGCATTGTTTCATATCCTTTTTCATTTAAAGTATCAAAGAATACTTTAGCCATTTTATTCAAATCAATAAAACTAAGATTATAATTATTAAATTCTCCCCAGTCTTCCCAGTCAAAGGCAATAGGAAGGTCAAGTTTTTCATTGTTTAAAGTTTTAATAATCCAGTTTGCTTGTTCTTTAACTTGTGCTTCGTTTTCAGCATAACTATAAAAATAAATACCAACTTTAAGACCTGCATTTTTAGCATTTTTTATATTTTGAAGAAATTTGTTATCTAAAATATTTTTACCCTTATTATCATAACCAAAGCCAATTCGTATCATTACAAAACTAACCCCATCTTCTTTTACTTTATTAAAATCGATATTTCCTTGCCAAGTTGAAACATCTATTCCTATTTCATTTTTATCAGTTTTATAATTTTTTATAATATCTTTTAAATACTTTGGACTTGGATTATAACTTGATGAATTAATTTTATTTTTAACAACCAAGGTAAAATTTTTTTCGGTTTTATTTTCACTTGTATCTACTGCTCTAAACTTTAATTGATAACTACCAATTTTATTAGTGTCGTAGTTTCCTATTATTTCACATTTAATGTTTCTATCATAATTATCTCCACATAAAGGTCTAGAATTAATATTAAATTTTTTTCCTTTTTCTATTTCATAAGTTGTATCACTTAAAATAACGGGAGGTGTTGTATCTATAATATTAACTTTAAAAGAATACTTTTCATTTTTATTGTTACTTGCTTTATAAGTAAAAGATATATCTTTGGTACCTATTTTATTTGTATCTATTAAATAATTTTTTGTAATAAAACTTCCATTTTCAATATTTACTAAATCATATAAGTAAATACTTTCTCCAACTTCAATATTTAAATTCTTATTTAAATTAATTATTGTTGTGTTTTTATTATTACATCCACATAATAGGATAACTAAAATAAGTATAATTATTTTTTTCATATGCTCTCCTTATTTATTACATATACATTTTACCACATAAGTTGTAAATATAGACATTTTTTAATTAAAATGTTATAATATGGTCTGTTAAGGAAGTGAGTTATATGAATAAGGTTGTCTTAATAACGGGAGGATCTTCAGGAATAGGTAAAGAAACTGTTTATAAATTTGCTAAAAATGGATATGATGTTATATTTACATATAATAAAAGTAAAGAAATGTCAAAAACAATAGAAAAAGATATTATATCTTCTTATAATGTTAATATTTATTCCATAAAGTGTGATATAAGTTTGGAAAACGATGTAAAATCTTTAGCAAATTTTGTCAAAGAAAAGACTAAAAAAATAGATGTTCTTGTAAATAACGCAGGAATAGCAATTGATAATCTATTTGAAGAAAAAACAGTAGAAGATTTTAAAAAAGTTATTGATACTAATTTAGTGGGTACTTTTAGTGTTGTTAAATATCTTGGAAATCTTATAAATGATGGAGGTAGTATTATAAATATATCTTCAACAAATGCAATTGACTCTTATTATATTGAAAGTATAGATTATGATGCATCAAAAATAGGGATTATCTCTTTTACACATAATTTGGCTAAATACTATGCTCCTAAAATAAGAGTTAACTGTATTTGTCCTGGTTGGGTAGATACATTGATGAATAAAGATTTAAGTAAAGAACAAAAAGATAGTGAAAATAAAAAAATATTACTTAATAGATTTGCTAAACCTAGTGAAATAGCAAATGTTATATATTTTATTGCAAGTGAAGATGGAAGTTATATAAATGATGCAATAATTAAAGTAGATGGAGGAAGAAATAATGATTAATATAGATGAAAAATTATTAGAAATTAGTAAAAAATGTGAAGAAGAAATAAAAACAGAATTAAAAAAAATAGATGATATATGTATGTTTAACAGTATGAAAGTATTAAATGCTTTTCATGAAGAAAATATTAGTGAAATACATTTTAATACTTCAACTGGATATGGATATAATGATATAGGTAGAGATAAAATTGAAGATGTTTATAAAAGAATTTTTAAATGTGAAGATGCTTTGGTAAGAACACAGTTTATCTCAGGAAGTCATGCTTTAACTGTATGTTTATTTGGCCTTTTAAGACCAAATGATACCCTTTTAAGCATAACAGGAAAACCATATGATACACTTGATGAAGTAATTGGTATAACTCCTAATGATAGTTCATTAAAATCATTTGGAGTAAATTATGAACAAATAGATTTAGTTGATAATAATTTTGACTTTAAAAAAATAGAAGAAAGATTGAATAAAGATTTTGTTAAAGTAATTGAAATACAAAGATCAAAAGGTTATTCTACAAGAAAAAGTATTTCAATAGAAAACGTAGAAGAAGTAATTAAATTAATAAAAAAAGTTAGTCCTAAAACAATTGTTATGATAGATAATTGTTATTGTGAATTTGTTAGTTATAAAGAACCAACTGAAGTAGGAGCAGATGTTGCTGTAGGTTCTTTAATTAAAAATTTAGGTGGAGGAATAACACCAAATGGAGCTTATATTGTAGGTAAAAAAGATTTAATAAATCTTGTAGCAGAACGTCTTACTGTTCCAGGACAAGGAAAAGAAGTAGGACCATCTTTAGGATTTAATAAACAAATACTTCAAGGACTTTTTTTAGCACCTCTTGTCGTAGCTAATAGTTTAAAAACAGCAATATTTACAAGTAAAATAATGGAAACTTTAGGATATGATGTTGAACCAAAATATAATGAAGAAAGAGTAGATATCGTTCAAAATATAATATTTAATAATAAAGATGATTTAATTAATTATTGTAAAGGAATTCAAAAAAGTTCTGCGATAGATTCTAATTCAATCCCTGTTCCAACACCAACACCAGGGTATGATGATGAAGTAATCATGGCAAGTGGAAGTTTTACGCAAGGCTCATCAATTGAATTTTCATGTGATGGTCCAATTAGACCGCCTTATATTGCATATCAACAAGGTAGTTTAACTTATGAATATGGTAAACTAGGGGTACTAACAGCAATAAAAGAATTAAATAAATAATAAAAAAATATTTAGATATAATATATTTAGATATTTTTTTTAAAAATTTTTAATAAAAGTTGGCACTTACTATTTACAAGTGCTAATTATTGTAGTATAATATAATTTGAAAGGAAAGTGATATATATGAATATTTTTAATAATGAAGAAGAAAACGAAAATGTTTTAGAAAAATATGGAAGAAACATTACTGAACTTGCTAAGGCAAGAAAAATAGATCCTGTTATAGGAAGAGATGAAGAAGTTAGAAGTATTACGCGTATATTATCAAGAAAAACAAAAAATAACCCTGTTTTAATTGGAGAACCTGGTGTTGGTAAGACTGCTATTGTTGAAGGTTTAGCTAATAGAATAGTTAAAAATGATGTTCCAGAAAGTTTAAAAAATAAAACAATTTGGGAGCTTGATATGGCAAGCTTAGTAGCAGGTGCTAAATATCGTGGTGAATTTGAAGATAGATTAAAAAAAGTATTAAATGAAGTTAAAAAAAGTGAAGGTAATATAATTATGTTTATTGATGAAATTCATATGATTGTAGGTACTGGAGCAGTTGAAGGAGCAATGGATACAGGTAATATTTTAAAACCAATGTTAGCACGTGGTGAAATTCATGTAATCGGAGCAACAACTTTAAATGAATATAGAAACTATATTGAAAAAGATGGAGCTCTTGAAAGAAGATTTCAAAAAATAATTGTCCATGAACCAACCGTTGAAGATACAATTACAATTCTTCGTGGATTAAAACAAACTTTTGAAGTTCATCATGGAGTTACAATTGAAGATAAAGCGTTAGTAAGCGCCGCAACTTTATCAAATAGATATATAACAGATAGATATTTACCAGATAAAGCAATAGATCTTGTTGATGAAGCGTGTGCTACCATTAGAGTACAAATGGACTCTGTACCAACTTCTTTAGATGAAGTAAGAAGAAATATAATGCGTCTTGAAATAGAAAATGAAGCTATAAAAAAAGAAAAAGATGAACTTTCACTTGCTAGAAAAGATGAAATATTAAAAGAATTAAATATTTTAAAAGAACAAGAAAAAGAATTAACTTTATCTTGGGAAAAAGAAAAAGAATTAAATGATAAAATAAAAACAAAAAATGAAGAATTACAAAAAGCAATATACGAACTTGAAAAATCTGAGAATAATTATGATTTAGAAACAGCAGCAAGATTAAGACATGGTGTAATTCCAAGTTTAGAAAAAGAACTAAAAGAACTTAATAATGCTAATGAAACTAGATTATTAAGTAATGTTGTTAATAGTGAAAGTATAGCAAGTGTTATTTCTCGTTGGACTTCTATTCCAATAGCAAAACTTGTAAGTAGTGAGAAAGATAAATTATTAAGTCTTGAAGATAATTTAAGAAAACAAGTTATGGGACAAGATAATGCCCTTCATTTAGTAAGTAATGCTATTATAAGAAGTAGAAGTGGAATTAAAGATCCAAATAGACCAATTGGTTCATTTATCTTCCTTGGCCCAACTGGAGTTGGTAAAACTGAAGTTGCTAAGGCATTAGCAGAAGAACTTTTTGATGATGAAAAACATATGATAAGAATTGATATGAGTGAATATATGGAAAAATTTAGCGTATCAAGGTTAATTGGTTCTCCTCCAGGATATGTTGGATATGAAGAAGGTGGAGAATTAACAGAAAAAGTAAGAAGAAATCCTTACAGTATAATTCTTTTTGATGAAATAGAAAAAGCACATCCCGAAGTACTTAACTTACTTCTTCAAATCTTAGATGATGGAAGATGTACTGATTCACAAGGTAGAACAGTAGATTTTAAAAATACAATTATCATAATGACATCAAATGTTGGAAGTGAATATATTTTAGAAGGTAAAGAAGATAAAGTATTAGATGAACTTCATAACTATTTTAAACCTGAATTTATTAACAGAATTGATGAAGTAATTGTATTTAATAAATTAACTAAAGATGTTTTAAAAGATATTTTAAATAAAATAATTAAAGAAGAAGAATTAAGATTAAAAGATTTAAATATTAAAATTAATCTTGATGATAAAGCTATTAACTATTTTGTTGATAATGGTTATGATGAATTTTATGGTGCAAGACCTTTAAAAAGACTTGTAGCTAAAACACTTGAAACATTCTTAGCTAAAAAAATTATTAATAATGAAATTAAATATGGTGATGTTATTAACATTACATATGATAATGAAATAAAAATTAAGTAGACAAATTTTGTCTACTTTTTGTATAATTTAATAAGGGAGGTATTAATATGATAGAAAACAAACATTTAGGAACTTATGGAATAGTCATTAAAGATGAAAAAATATTACTTATAAAAAAATGTCGAGGGCCTTATCTTGGTAAACTTGATTTACCAGGTGGAACAGTAGAATTTTGTGAAAGAGTAGAAGATACTTTAAAAAGAGAATTTAAAGAAGAAACAGGCTTAGAAATAACAAACTATAAACTATTTGATGTTGATTCTGTTACTGTGGATTGGCAAGATGATGATAAATTAATAAGAACACATCATATTGGAGTATTTTACAAAGTATTAGATTATAATAATGAAATTAAAAAAGAAATAAAAGCAGATGAAATAAATGATGATTCCCTCGGAGCAGAGTTTTTTGATATAAATAGTTTATCTAAAAATAATTTATCTTTAATAGCAATATTAGAATTAGAAAAATTAGGATATAAATTAAAATGAATATTCAAGAAGAATTATTTAAATTACAAGATTTAAATTATAAAAACTTTACATCAAAACTAATACCTAATATTAATAAAGATGTTATAATCGGAGTAAAAATACCATTAATAAGAACTTTAGCTAAAAAAATAAACTTTGAAGATACAATTAAATTTATAAATGATTTACCACATAAATATCATGAAGAAAATATCCTCCATACTTGTTTAATGAATATTTATATAAAAGATTTAGATACATATTTAGAATATTTAGATAAGTTTTTACCATATATAGATAATTGGGAAGTATGTGACACTTTAAATCCTAAAATATTTAAAAAAGATTATAATAAAGTTCATAAATATTTGCTTAATATATTAAAAGACAAAAGAACTTATTATAAAAGATTTGCTATTGTTAGCTTATTACAATTTTATTTAGGAAATAACTTATATAAAAAAGATTTAATAACTTTAAGTAAGATAAAAAGTAATGATTACTATGTTAATATGGCTATTAGTTGGTATTATAGTGTTGCTTTAATAAAAAACTATGAAGAAGCTATACCTTTATTTGAAAATAAAATATTAGATAAATGGGTACATAATAAATCAATTCAAAAAGCTATTGAAAGTTATAGAATTAGTGATGAAATAAAATCTTATTTAAGAAGTCTTAAAATTAAATAAAAGTTACATTTTTAATTAAATTGAATAGGTAGAAAGACCTGTTCTTTTTTGTACTGTCTACTTTAAGCTTACCACTGCATAATGCAGGAGTGTTTAGTTTCGGTAACTACTATGGCAGTTCTTTTTCTAGCAGCTCTTCGCGTCTTGTAATTTCCAATGAATAACCTACAGGGGTATTCGTTGGAAAAAAATAAAATAGAAGAAGGATTATGAAAATAAGATTTAATTATTTACATAATCTTCTTTTTTTTATATAATAGTCTTATAAAGAATAGGGGAATGATTTATGAAAACATTAACAAAAGATGAACTTATAAAAATAAATAAATATTTTAATGCATGTAATTATTTAAGTGTGGCACAACTTTATTTACTTGATAATGTTTTACTTAAAAGACCACTTAGTATTAATGATATAAAACCTAAAGTAGTAGGTCATTTTGGAACAGTACCAGGACAAAATTTTATATATGTTCATTTAAATAGGATAATAAAAAAATATAAATTAAATATGATATATATTTCAGGACCAGGGCATGGGGGTAATGCTTTAACTTCAAATACTTATCTTGAAGGTAGTTATTCTAAAATATACCCTGAAATAACTGAAGATTATGAAGGATTAAAGAAATTTTGTAAACAATTTTCTTTTCCTGGGGGAGTATCAAGTCATGTATCTCCTGAAACACCTGGGTCAATTCATGAAGGTGGAGAACTCGGTTATAGTTTAAGTCATGCTTTTGGAGCAGTGCTTGATAATCCAACTTTAATTGCAGCTTGTGTCGTGGGTGATGGGGAAGCTGAAACAGGACCACTTGCTTGTTCTTGGAATGCAATTAAGCTTATAAATCCTAAAAAAGATGGTATTGTTTTGCCAATAGTTCATTTAAATTCTTATAAAATAGCTAATCCTACGATTATGGGAAGAATGACTAATGATGAGATTACTTCTTATTTTAAAGGACTTGGTTATAAAACATATTTTGTATGTGGCAAAAAACCATTACTTATGCATGAAGAAATGGCTAAAACTTTAGAGTTGGTTTTAAAAGATATAAGAAAAATAAAAAATGGTAACAGTAGTTTATATCCTGTTGTTATTTTAAAAACACCAAAAGGATGGACTGGTCCTAAAAAGGTTAATGATTTACCTGTAGAAAATAGTTTTAGATCACATCAAGTACCATTAATTGTGGATAAAGATCATTTAGAAAATATAAAAGAACTTGAAAAATGGTTAAAAAGTTATCATCCTGAAGAATTATTTAATGAAGATGGAAGTATAAAAGAAGATTTAAAAAGTTTAAGACCAGATGAAAAACATTTAATGGGACTTAATCCTAATACTAATGGGGGATTATTATTAAAAGAATTAAAAGTTCCAAGTTATAAAAAATATGCTTTAAAGATTAAAACGCCAGGAGAAGTATATGCAAGTGATATGCTTGAACTTGGTAAGTTTATAAAAGATATCGTAAAGTTAAATCCTGATAACTTTAGAATATTTGGTCCTGATGAAGCATTATCTAATAGATTAAATCATGTGTTTGAAGTAACTAACAGAAGTTTTGATGGAAGAATACTTAAAACAGATGAATATTTAAGTCCAGATGGAAGAATAATTGATTCAATTTTATCAGAGCATTTATGTGAAGGACTTCTTGAAGGATATATTTTAACAGGAAGACATGGATTTATTCATAGCTACGAAGCTTTCATAAGAATAATTGATTCAATGGCTAGTCAACATGCTAAATGGTTAAAAGTAAGTAATAGTCTTTCTTGGAGAAAAGAAATATCTAGTTTAAATTATATTTTAACAAGTCATGTATGGCAACAAGATCATAATGGTTATACTCATCAAGATCCAGGATTTTTAAATCATTTAGCTACAAAGAAAGCTGATACAGTTAGAATGTATTTACCAATTGATACAAATACTTTGTTATCTTGTTTTAATCACTGTATAAAATCAAAAAATTATATAAATGTAATTATTGCATCAAAACATTTAAGACCACAATATTTAAGTTATGAAGAAGCAAATCTTTTATGTGAAAAAGGAATAAAAGAATTAGATTTTATTTCATGTAAAACAAAAGATCCTGATATAGTTATGGCTTGTTGTGGTGACACCCCAACACTAGAAGTAATATGTGCTACTAAAATAATGAGAAAATATTTAAAAAATATAAAAATAAGGGTAGTAAATGTTATTGATTTAATGAAATTACAAACTTCTAAAATGCATCCTCATGGTTTAACAAATAAAGAATATGATTCAATATTTACAAAAAATAAGCCAATTATTTTTGCTTTCCATGGTTATCCTAATTTAATACATGAATTAACTTATAAAAGAACAAATAAAAATCTTCATGTAAAAGGTTATATTGAAGAAGGTACAATAACAACTCCATTTGATATGAGAGTGCAGAACGAGATTGACCGTTATCATCTTGTACAGGCTGTTATCAATGCACTTCCACAGCTTGGCAACAAGGGTTCATATCTTCTCCAGAAGATGCGAGATACTTTAGTTGCACATAAGCAGTATATAAGCGAGTATGGTATGGACTTACCAGAAGTACAGGAGTGGAAGTGGCATACACCAGAAAGCAGATAAAATGTATAATTGATATGTAAAGAGTTTGGTTTTATTAAAAATATTAAATAATTGTGCAAATTT
>URYZ01000025.1 GCA_900552235.1 uncultured Mycoplasmatota bacterium
TTAAAAGAAAATTTAAGTAAAAATAAAGTTATTTTGCCAATAAAAAAAGGAAAATATGTATATGAATTTCCAATTAATACAATTAGTAAATATAATTTAAAATTAAATAACAAAATAAAAGTAACAGAATAATTATATTTCTGTTACTACTGTTATAATCATTGGAATACTTCCAGTTTCTTCTTCAAAATAATCTCCTAGTTTTTCTCTTATGAGATTTTTTATTTTGTTAAAATCAACTTTTTGTCCTTCAAAAGCATTACTTTCAATTATATCTTTACATATTTCTTGACTTTTTTGGACCATATCAAGATTATCTTTTACATATATAAATCCTCTTGTTAATATTTCAGGGTTAGCAAGTATTTTTTTAGTTTTTCGATCAAGTGTAGCACTTACAATAACTATACCATTTTTACTCAATAATTCTCTATCTTTTAAAACAAGATTACCTATATCATCTGAGTTACTACCATCGATTAATATTTCATCTGTAGGTATTTTTTCTTTATCTTCAGTTAATTTTCCATCAACAAATGTTGCTACTTCACCATTAAGTTTTAATATAATATTTTCATCATTCATTCCAATTTCACTAGCTACATTAGCATTCATATACATATATCTATATTCGCCTTTAATAGGAAAATAATATTTTGGATTCATTAAGTTTAACATTAACATTAAGTCTTCTTTTGAAGCATGATGTGTTAAATGATCCTTTGATGTAAAACTTACTACTTCAACATTTTCTCTAGCTAAATCATCAACAATTTTAGAGTGTTTCTTTTCACATCCAGGATAAACTGGTTCTGATATTAAAACTGTATCAGTATCTTTAAATTTTAAATACTTATCATAACCACTTTCTATTTTTTCTAAACTTCCAAATGGTTTTTCTTTATCATCACTTGTTAAAATAACAACATCTTTATCGTTTATATTAGACAAATCCCCAATTCTTGATGTATCAATATCTAAATACTTAAGTTCTACACCTTTTTCTACTGTTTCAGTAAGCTTTTTACCCATTAAAACAACTTTTCTTCTTGTTCTACTAATTTGATCAAATATTTCTTGAATACGATATAAATGATTAGGAAAAACACTTATAATAATACGATTATCTGTTTTATTTAATGTATCCCAAACTATTTTAGAAATACGATGTTTTGGACTAGTATGTCCTTCTCTATAAGCAAACATAGACTCAGACATTAAACATAATACTCCTTGTTTTCCCACATAAGCAAGTTTACCAATATCGGTTTTATAACTTCCAAGCATTGTTGAATCAAACACAAAATCTGTTGCATAACATATTGCACCATCATTTGTATATAAAACATACATAACTGTTTCAGGCATTGAATGTGTTACACTAATTGGAAATATTGTATATCCATCTACATCTATTTTAGAATGTGGTCTTATTTCTTTTAAAATATTTGCTTTAACTTCAACTTTTTCCTTTTGTAATTCTTCTTTAATAAGATTCATTGTAAATTTTGTAGCATATACATTTACATCTGGTAATTCTTTTAATATATCAACAAGTGCTCCACAATTACCTACATGACCGTGTGAAATAAAAATTCCTTTTATTCTTTTTTTATTATTAATTAAATAATCAAACTTTGGAATAATATAATCTACTCCAAGCATACCCGTTGTTGGATATTTTAACCCCGCATCAAAAACAAATATATTATCATCTACTTCTACAATATACATGTTTTTACCATTTTCATTTAGTCCCCCAAGACTAAATATTTTAATTTTACTCATATTTTCTCCTTTCTTATAGTTTCATATATAAGTTAAAGCACTAATTAATTATACCACAATTTTTTAATAATTTAAATAATTTTTTAAATCTTTATTATCTCTTATTCTTTCAAAAGCTTTTTTCTCTATTTGCTTTATTCTTTGTCTTGTCAAACCAAAAACATTTGCTATTTCTTCAAGTTTTTTAGGATTTTCATTATTAAAGCCATATCTTAAAAAAATTATTTCTTTTTGTCTAGATGGTAATTCATTTAAGGCATTACTTATTATCTTCTTAAGTTCTTCTTGTTCTATTTTTTCTTCCATATTAATAGATTCATCTTTAATAAAAGCTCCAAGTACATCACTATTATTCATTGTAGCATTTATAATAGTTTCATCTAAAGAATATACCCTTTCAATCTTTTCTTCAACATTTTTACTTTTTTGATATTCATAATAATAAGGTCTTCTTATCATTCTATCATTAGTATATATTTCTGTAACAATAAATAATTTAATATAATAACTAGCAAATGTAGAAAACTTATAGCCTTTTTTATAATCAAATCTTTCTATAGCCTTAATTAATCCTATATTACCCGCTTCAACTAAATCAATTGGTGTTAAACTTTCTAAAGGTTGTTTAAAATAATCTTTAGCAATAGATAGAACTAATTTTAAATTACATTCAATTAATTTTTTCCTATTTTTTGAATTCATATTCTCAAATAAATATTTTTCTTCTTCATAAGATAATACTTTAATATTTTTAATATCATTCATATATAGGCTGAAACTATCCCTATCTTCCATAACAAAAAACCACCTTAATTAATAATTTAAATAATCTTTTAAATCTTTATTATCTCTTATTTTTTTAAATGCTTTAACTAAAGCTTTTCTAGTACCTTCCCTAGATATACCAATAAGTTTTCCAACTTCTTCTAAATTCTTAAATTCATTATTATCAAAACCATATCTTAAAAGAAGTACCTGTTTTTGTCTAGGTGTTAATGTATTTAAAATATCATTAATAATTTCTTTAAGTTCAAAATAACTAATATCTTCATATATATCACATGAATCATCTTTAATAAAATACATTAATGGTTTAGAATCTTCTGTTAAAAGATTAGTAATATCTTCTTCTAAAGATAAAATGTTATCAACATTTTCTTTATTCTTAGTTAGTTTTTCTTCATAATAATAAGGTCTTCTTATCATTCTATCAGCATTATAGATTTCTTTTATTATTTCTTTTTTTATATAATAACTAGCATAAGTAGAAAATCTATAACCTTTTTTATAATCAAATTTTTCTATGGCTTCAATTAAACCTATATTACCTGCTTCAATTAAATCCATATGAGTTAAACTTTCATAAGATCTATTAAAAAATCTTTTTGCTACAAAAACAACTAATTTTAAATTACATTCAATTAATTTTTTCCTATTTTTAGAATTTATATTTTTAAATAAATATTGTTGTTCTTCATAGGATAACACCTTTATATCTTTAATAAGATTAAAGTAATAAGTTAAATCTTTATCTTGTTCTATATTCATAAACCTTACCCCTTATTTAAATTATAACAAAAAAAACTTATTTATTAAACAAGTTTTTATCGGTTTTATTCTTCTGTTTCTTTAACAACTTTTTTTCCTTTATAGTATCCACATTCTTTACAAACTCTATGTGATTTTACTATAGCACCACAATTAGGACATTTAGTTGTTTGTTTTGCTGTTAATGCCATGTGTGCCCTTCTTGTTCTTTGACTAGTTTTAGAAACATGTCTTGCAGGAACTGCCATAATATCACCTCAAACCTTTCTCACTTAATAAACTTGACAATTTGTCAACTGCTTTTTAAATTATACATTATATTTTAATAAATTTCAATAATTTTTAGTATTTTTCTCTTAATTGAGTCAAAAAATCCTTTGATTTTAGATATATTCCTGTATATCTATCATAATAATTTTCTAAAAATTTATTAATTTCATTCTTATTTTTAGGTAAAATATTTAATTCTTTTATCTTAGATATATCAACATAACTAAACATACGAAGGAGTTTAACTGTTTTTTCATCTACGATATATTCATTTTTATAACAATTAACACATAAATAACCACCTGAAAAGCTACTTACAGTAACTATTTTTTTATTACTTCCACAAACACTACAACAATCAAGAATTGGCATAACGCCTAAATAATTAAGATATTTTAATTCTATTATATTGGTTATAATCATTGGGTCAAAATCATCATTTATTTTAATAAGTCCATTTATAAATAAATCAAATATTTCATTTGAAGAAGTTTCTTTTAAAACTTGATTAGTTAAATCACTTAAAAATGTGGCATAACCTATTTTAAATAAATCTTGTTTAATATTAGAAAAATCATTTATAATATCTACACTTATTAAAACACTTAATCCTTCTTGTTTATAATATATATTAAAATAACCATAAGTAAGTTTAGAACTAACACTTCTTAAACTACTTTTTAAATTACGACATCCTTTAGATATTATCCCTATTTTACCATGTTCTTTTGTTAAAACATTTAATATTTTACTTGATTCAGAATAATTAGTATCACTTAGTACTATTCCTATTACTTTTTCTATTTTCATAATAATTCTCTTCTACTTTTTCCATTTCCTTTAAAAACACATAATATCTTAAATCCCCTGTTTCTTTAAATAAATTCCATAAAGCTTTATTCATATTTTTCACCCATTATTATAATGAGTAAAAAATATAAATTTTAATCATCTTCTTCACTAATTCCTAATTCTTGAAAAAGATTTGGTTTTTGTCTCCAGTTATCTATTACTTTAACGAATAACTCTAAATATACTTTTTTTCCAAGTAATACTTCAATTTCTTCACGAGCCATACTTCCTATTTTTTTAAGCATTTGCCCATTTTTACCAATAATTATTCCTTTTAAATTATCTCTATCTACCACGATACATGCATTAATATAACATTTATCTTTTTTAAACTCCATATTTTCAACAACACATGTAACAGCATGTGGTACTTCTTCTCTTGTTAAATTAAGTACTTTTTCTCTTATTATTTCTCCTACTAAAAATTTTTCACTAACATTAGTAATAACATCATCATCAAAATATTTAACATCATCTTTTAAATATTTTTTAATTACTTCGATAAGTTCAGTTGTATTAATACCTTTTATTGATGAAATAGGTACAATATCTAAAAAATTATATAAATCTTTTAATTTAGTTATTTCATCATACAATTTATCTTTTTTAATTTTATCAACTTTTGTTAAAACAAGAATAACATCTTTATTATCTTCTTTTAATCTATTAAGAATTTTATTATCATTTGGACCAAATCCACTTGCAATATCAACAAGAAATAAAACTAAATCATTATCAAAACTTGAATAAGCGGTCTTATTTAAAACTTCTCCTAGTTTAGATGTAGCTTTGTTAATACCAGGTGTATCCACAAAAACTATTTGTGTATCATCTTCATTATAAACACCATAAATCATATTTCTTGTTGTACCTACTTTATCACTTGTAATAGCTATTTTTTTATTTAATAATTTATTTAAAAGTGTACTTTTACCTACATTTGGACGTCCTACAATACTTACAAAACCACTTTTCATTTTAAATCATCCTCACTAAATGGATAAGGGCACATATCTTTAACAGTAAGTTTTTTTTCATCAAATTTATTATTATACATAATAACTTCCATATCCATATCAAAAAATTCTAAAAATACTTGTCTACATAACATACAACAAGTACCTATCTTATCACTTGCATTCATTATATATATTCTTTTAAAATCATGTTTTTTATAACCATTTGTTATAGCATTTGTTATAGCACTTCTTTCAGCACATATTGTTGCGCCATAACTAGCATTTTCAACATTTACACCATAGAAATAATTATTATCTTTTGTTTCTAATACGCAAGAAACATTGTAATTAGAATAAACAGCATAACTATTATTTAATAATTCTTTTAGTTTTAATTTTATATCCATTTTTTACCTTCTTTCTCATCTTATATTTCTTTCGTGTATATAAACAGTATCAGATATTTGATTTGATACTGTTTTTAGAGCATCAACAGCATATCCATACTTAACCATATAATTAATTTTATCATCTAAATCTTCTAAATTACAAGAATATATCTTAGAAATTGCACTAGAAAGGTTTACAGAATTTAATAACTTATCACAATAACCCTCTTCCATAAAATATTTATAATTATCATCAATATAATGATAAACAAAATAATATTTTTCCATAAGTGAAAAACTTTTTTCTATATTAGTACTTTTATAACCCATTTTAAATAAATTTTTAATTATATAATCAATTTTATCCAAGTATCTTTTATTATAATTACATATTTCAGGAGAAACTTTTATTATTCTTCTTACTTCTTCTTTAGAATAACCACATTCCAAAAAGTGATGAAATACTTTTTCAACCAAAGATTCATCATAACTAAATATTGAAGGAAAAGTCACAGTTAAATTAATTACTTCTTCCATATTGTATCCTTTTTCAAGCAAATAATCAATTCTTCTATTTAAAACCTCTTCACTTAAACCAAATATTTTTGGATTTGTACTAGTCATTCTTATTATTTCGTAATCTTTATATCCTTTTCTTGGAAAATACCAAAATTTACTTATTATATCATTTCTTTTTATATATTTATATTTTACTATGCCAAAGATTGAATAATCATCATATCCTAAGTTTTTTAAAAGTAATTCTTTTGATGTCATAATTTTTTCCTTTTTTCACCATCATATTTATATCTTTCAAGTAATTCTTCTTTTGTTATTCCATATTGTTTTGAAAACTTTTTATTATCATAAAATAATCTTATATAATTACTTTCATCAATTGTAATTCCATGTTCTTTAAAATACATATATCTTGCATAAGATAATTCTACACTTTGCATTAATTGCTTTGTATCATTTATTGCAATAAATAATAAATTTATATCGTTATAAAAGCTTAATTTTTCTTCAATATTTTCTTCACTTAAACAAAATAATGCAGGAAAGGTTTTTGTCATTTTTATTATTTCTTCTAGTGTGTATCCTTTTTCTATAAAACACTGATATTTTTTATCCAAATTTTCTTCACTTAAACTAAACATTGTGGGAATAGTTTTTGTCATTTTTATTATTCCTTCTAGTGTATAGCCTTTTTCTATGAAATACTGATACTTCTTATTTAAGGATTCTTCATTTAAACTAAATAATGCTGGAAGGGTTTTTGTCATCTTTATTATTTCATCTTTGGTATAACCTTTTTCAATAAAATATTGGTATTTATTATTTAAATTTTCTTCACTATAGCTAGATAATGCTGGAAGGGTTTTTGTCATTTTTACTACTTCTTCTAGTGTGTATCCTTTTTGTATGAAATACTGATACTTCTTATTTAAAGATTCTTCATTTAAACTAAATAATGCAGGAAGCTTTTTTGTCATCTTTTTTATTTCATTTAATGTATATCCTTTTTCAATAAAATATTGATATTTGTTGTTTAATTTTTCTTCACTACAACCAAATAATGTAGGAAGCTTTTTTGTCATTTTTACTATTTCTTCTAGTGTATAGCCTTTATTTATAAAATACTGATACTTTTGGTTTAAATTTTCTTCACTATAACTAAATAATGTAGGAAGGGTTTTCGTCATTTTTATTATTTCATCTTTGGTATAACCTTTTTTTATAAAATATTGATACTTTTGATTTAAGTTTTCTTCACTATAACCAAATAATGTAGGAAGCTTTTTTGTCATCTTTATTATTTCATCTTTGGTATAACCTTTTTTCATAAAATAGTTAAATGTCTTTTCAATATAATAATTAAGTGTTTCTGGTAAACTTTTATTATTCCATTCAAGTATTTTAACTATAACATCATCATCATATCCTAAGTTTTTTAATGATTCTTTTGGTGTCATTTTTCCACTCCTTTATACTTCATCTATTACATATGGGTTACTTTCTATTAGATCTTTTATATCTTCTTTTGTTAATCCTTCTTTTTCTTTTTTACTCACAAATTCTTTTATTTCAAATTTTTCTTTTGATAAAAGAAATGGGTTACTATCAAACAAAAGATTTAAATAAGTTATATTTAATTCTTCTTTTATATAATTTAATAAATCTAATGTATCTTTTGTCATATTATTTAAAAACATAGGATTAGCTATCACTATATTTCTTATTTCTTTTAATGAAAATCCAAATAATTTTAATAATTCAATATTACCTTTAATATCATTTATATCAAAACTATCAAAATCAATATCCATACTTAAAATATTTTTAATATCTTGATCTTCCATTTCTAATTCTTTTAAAATACTAATCATTTTTATTTAACCTTCTTCCTTTTTTCATCATCATATTTATATCTTTCAAGTAATTCTTCTTTTGTTATTCCATATTGTTTTGTAAACTTTTTATTACCATAAAATAATTTTACATAATTACTTTCATTAATTGTAATTCCATGTTCTTTAAAATACATATATCTTGCATAAGATAATTCTACACTTTGCATTAATTGCTTTGTATCATTTATTGCAATAAATAATAAATTTATATCGTTATAAAAGCTTAATTTTTCTTCAATATTTTCTTCACTTAAACAAAATAATGCAGGAAAGGTTTTTGTCATTTTTATTATTTCTTCTAGTGTGTATCCTTTTTCTATAAAACACTGATATTTTTTATCCAAATTTTCTTCACTTAAACTAAACATTGTGGGAATAGTTTTTGTCATTTTTATTATTCCTTCTAGTGTATAGCCTTTTTCTATGAAATACTGATACTTCTTATTTAAGGATTCTTCATTTAAACTAAATAATGCTGGAAGGGTTTTTGTCATCTTTATTATTTCATCTTTGGTATAACCTTTTTCAATAAAATATTGGTATTTATTATTTAAATTTTCTTCACTATAGCTAGATAATGCTGGAAGGGTTTTTGTCATTTTTACTACTTCTTCTAGTGTGTATCCTTTTTGTATGAAATACTGATACTTCTTATTTAAAGATTCTTCATTTAAACTAAATAATGCAGGAAGCTTTTTTGTCATCTTTTTTATTTCATTTAATGTATATCCTTTTTCAATAAAATATTGATATTTGTTGTTTAATTTTTCTTCACTACAACCAAATAATGTAGGAAGCTTTTTTGTCATTTTTACTATTTCTTCTAGTGTATAGCCTTTATTTATAAAATACTGATACTTTTGGTTTAAATTTTCTTCACTATAACTAAATAATGTAGGAAGGGTTTTCGTCATTTTTATTATTTCATCTTTGGTATAACCTTTTTTTATAAAATATTGATACTTTTGATTTAAGTTTTCTTCACTATAACCAAATAATGTAGGAAGCTTTTTTGTCATCTTTATTATTTCATCTTTGGTATAACCTTTTTTCATAAAATAGTTAAATGTCTTTTCAATATAATAATTAAGTGTTTCTGGTAAACTATTGTTATACCATTCAAGTATTTTAACTATACCATCATCATCATATCCTAAATTTTTTAATGATTCTTTTGGTGTCATAACTACTCCTTAAAATAATGCAATAATTTTAGGTAAAAAGATCATTATACCTATGATTAATGCAATAATACTAATGATACCTACTGCTCCACTTGCACAATCTTTAGCAACTTTAGCCATTGGTTTTTTCTCTTCTGTTACTAAATCTACTGTTGCTTCAATCGCACAGTTAACCATTTCTAAAGCCATAACTATTCCAATTAATAAAACAACAACTAATCTTTCTGTATAGTTAATTTTAAGTATAATACCAAGTACTAAACTAATAATAGCTATAACAAACATAACTATAATATTTTGTTCTGTATAAAAAGCATATCTCATACCTTCAAAACAATACTTAAATGATTTTAAAAACCTTTTTAAACTTCTTTTATTTTTCTTCAATTCTTGCAAATCTTTTTCCATATAATATCTCCTTTTGTTTTGTAAACATTATTTTTTCATCCTCTTTAGTCATATGATCATATCCTAATAAATGTAAAAGCCCATGTACTGCTAGAAATGAAAGTTCCCTTTCTAAAGAATGTTCATAACTAATTGCTTGTTCTTTTGCTTTATCAATAGAAATATAAATATCTCCTAGAAGTCTTGTTTTTGTAAAATCTTCCTTTTTTTCATCTTCCAAAGCAAAACTAATAACATCTGTTTCTCTATCTATATTTCTATATTCTTTATTAATCTTATGAATATAAGGATTATCTACTATTATGACATTAAAATAAATATTCTTTAATTTTTCATGTCTTATCATATACTTAAGCATACTTTTAATAACTCTTTCTTCTTTTTTTAAATTATAAGTTGTTTCATTATAAATATTAAATTTTCTCATGGTACTAAAAACCTCACTACTAATATTATTAATATAATTATTATTATATTTAAAATCCAATTTTTCTTTAATTTATCTGGTATTGCTTTATTTAATACTTTATATAAAATAAAACCAATTAAACCTCCTAAAACATTTAAAATAACATCATCTACATCAAATACTCTACCTATAGAAAGTTGTATTGTTTCGATAGAAAGTGATACGATAAATGTTAATAAAAGCATTACACTAACCTTTTTTACTTTAATAAAATATCCTACAAAGAAACCAAATGGTAAGAATAATAAAACATTGCCTAAGATATTTTTATAAAATAAATATGTTCCTGCTTCATATCTAAATATTTCTTTAAATGGAATTATATTTACTCCTCCAAAAGAAACATCTTGAGCAGTTACTATTTGGAACAAGCATAATATATAAATGATAAAAAATAATTTCAAAAGTTCTTCATATAAAACAAACTTTTTACCATTTGTAACTAAATACGTTATTCTAAGAACAGTAGCTACTAAACACGAAATAACTAACATAGGCCATGTTGCATCAAGCATATTAAGTGCTATATCTCTTATATCTTGTATCATAATAAATAACCTTTCTTCGTATTTTTAAAATTAGGGTTTTATTTCCTGTAACTCTGCAATGTCTTCGTAAACCTTAAAAAATACCTCTACATATATTTTATCATTATCTTCCTCTATTTTCAAAGTTTTTTGTAATAATATTTCTTCATCTTTTTCTAAAAATTCTTCGATTTTCTTTTTTGCAAGATTATTTGCTATATTTATAAGTTCTTCTTTTGTATATTTATTAATTTTTTCTTTATAAATAAAGCTTTTATTTATCTTTATATTAAATAAATTATTATTAATTAAATAAATATTTTTTTCTTTCTTTATTGCATTTTTCTTAAAAGAAAATATTTTTATTTCTTTACCAAATATAGTTAAAGATAAAGTATTTTTAGACTTATTTGTTTTTTCATATTCTTTTTTAATAAAAGGATGACTTACTTTTACTTTATACCAAACTTCAGCATATACTTTTCCTTTAGCATCAACAATATTTTTAATTTCATCATTTTTAGTAATAATTCCTGTTACAATTAAATCATTTTTACTTACATAATCTCCCACATTTTTTACTATACTTCCCTTTGTTATATCAAGTTTTTTTATTAATCCATTTTTACTAGCAATAATATTATGTTTTATATTATTTATATCTTCTTTAATACTTTTTCTTTCAATATAATCAACTTCATAATATACACCATTAGTACTTATTTCTAACCATTCAAATAAATCTTTATTATTATCTTTTATTTTATTACTAATACTTTTTAATTTTTTGTATGGTTTTTTAAAAGAATAAATAGTTAAATTATTACTAATCATTTCTTGTTTCAATATTTCATTTATTTCTTTATTATTGTTATTAATCTTAATAAAAAAAGCCATATGGGAAAAAAGATATATAATTATTAAAGAAAGAACAAAAGATATAAAAAATACTTTATATTTATTAAACAAAAGAACAAGTTTATTTTTACCATAAGTTTTATTTATACTTACATTACATGTTGTTTTAATAGTTTTTATTTTCAAATAATTTTCATACGTTACTTTAAAACTAATTTTATTAGAATTATACTTTATATCATACATACTTATTTTATTACTAATTATATTAGAAAATAAGTTTTTTACATATTTACCACTTATTTCTATTTCATAATAATTAAACATAATCACCTCTAAATGTTATAGAAAAAATACTTCCTTCAACTAATAACTCTTCTTTTTCAAATCTTTTTATTATAAGATTTGCTCCTTTTATTTCTAAGATATCATCTATTATTTCAACAAGTATTTTATTATCTTCAAAAATAAGTATTTTTTTATAGTTTATAATATCAAGTTTATTTTTTCTATAATATATTTTAGTTTCTTCTTGTTTTATATAATTTCTTAGTTTAGAAAACATAAAAGTATCATCTTCTTTCTAATAAATTATATATTTATTTAAAAAAATTACCACAAAAAAATGGATATAACATCCATTAATTTAGTTTTTCTCTTAAAATACTATTTAATTTAGACATATCACATCTATTTTTTACTCTAGGTGTAATTTTTTTCATAACTTTACCTAAATCTTTAATTGAAGTTGGTTTAACTATTTCAAAGACTTCATCAATAATTTTATTAAGTTCATCATCACTTAAAGCCTCAGGCATATATTTTTTTAGTATATCTATTTCTTTTTGGTAAGAATTTATTAAATCAGTTCTTGAAGCTTTTTCAAATTCTTTAATTGATTCTGTACGCATTTTTATTTGTTTAGTAATAACATCTAAAACAAGATCATCATTATCTTCTTTTTTATTATTTATTACTTCAAGTTGAATTGCTCCTTTTACACTTCTTAAAGTATTTAAAGTGTCTTTATCTTTGCTTTTCATTGCTTCAAGTAAATCCTTTTGTAACTTTTCTTTTAACATATATATTCCTCCTTATAATATTAAAGGGAAAGTAAACCTTTCCCTAATTATTAATAATCTCTTCTATTTTTCTTTTGTGAATTTCTAATGTTTTCTTTCTTTTCTTCTCTTCTTCTTTTTCCAGGTTTATCATAAAACTTTCTTTTTTTAACTTCTGAAGGGATTCCATCACGAGAACATTTTTGTTTAAAACGTTTAAGTGCTCCATCTAAATTACCTTGATGTTACTCTCTGTCATCTTTTTCGTCCACACTTTCATTGCTATGGG
>URYZ01000026.1 GCA_900552235.1 uncultured Mycoplasmatota bacterium
TATATTTTGTTTTTTCATATGTTTTTTTACTTCCTTTCTATTTTTAACTTTATAAGGTTATTATATAATATACCCCACCCATGTCAATATTTTTTCTTTGCACTTTTTAACAATTATTTCATACAATAAAATAGAAAGAAGGATTGATATATTTGAACAAGTCAAAACATGGTTTTTTCTGTAATTGTAATATATGCAAATGTAAAAGAAGGAATAGCGGTTGCTATCTAGCCTTCTTAGGTTTTTGGTTACTTATAATTGTATATCAATCATTTTTACTTATTTTTTTTACAGTTACCTCTTATGCAATTTTATTATTTATTGAAATAATACTATTTTTTGTATTATTAATTAGAATTATACTGTAAAATAATATCATCTGTTTTTTGCAAATATAAAAGTAAATCATTTACTTTTTTTGTTTTTAAAAACTCATCATCACTTCTTAAATCTAATTTATCAGGTATACTTAAACTAATAAATAATAACTTTCTTTCTTCATTATGAAGTGGATATTTACTTTCATATAGTTTAAACAAATTAGTAAAATCTACATCATTATAGTTTTTTTTATAAAACTTTATTAAATCATAAACAGGTATATCAAATTTAGCATTATCCCAACTTATTAAATAACTATTTTCATTTCTTAATAAATGGGATAAATCTATATTATTATGTATTAATGATACCCTTTTTTTAGGGTTATCTTTTACGATATTATAAAATTCTTCTAATTCAGTTTTACAATAATATATTGCAGAATATATTTTCGTTATATTTCTTACAAGTAAATAATTACTTGGAGACATATATATTTCTTTATCTATTTCATCATTTAAATTAACATAATACTCTTCTAATTCATTTAATTTATTATTTATATCTTCGTATATTTTTTTATACTCATCAATATCAATATCTTTATAAGATGTTGTTTTATTATGTAATAAACTTAATAAATATATTATTTCTTCACTTTTTTCATAATTAGACATATCACTTGAATCTATATATTCATATATTTCATATAGATCATTTCTATCTTTATTATAAACATTAGGAAAATAATTAAAGTTTTTTAAATGTAAATAATTAAATATATCTAATACATTATTTTTATTTCTTTTTAAAACATATTTATTGTTTTTTGTTTCTATTATTTTTACATTATTTTTATATTCATAACCTGTTGGGATTATATTATATTTTTTTAAAAAACTTCGTTCATTGTTCATTTTTTACATCAGGTAATACTAGTTTCATTCCACATTTAATATCTTTTATATCATTATAATCATATACTTTTTCTTTATTTATTTTATATTTATTACAAATAGAGTCAATTGTATCTGTTTCATTAACTAAATATACAATGTATGTTGTATAAGTATCATTACCAACATCATTAAATACTTCTTTTTTAGTATCTGTAATTATATTAAGTGGTGTATTATCTCTTTCTTCATCATAATTAAAAACAATATTTAAATCATCTGTTTTTTCATTTTCTTCTTTTATTTCTTTAACTTCTTGTTCTTCTTTTCTAACACTTACTTCTTCTTTTTCTTTAACTTCTTTTTTTACTAAATTATCTATAACTAAATCAATATTAATTCTAAGAACTTCATTATCTATAATATCATAGTAAAAATCATCTATATCTATCGTAGCATCAAATGTATCATAATCATCACTTATAGCTATTTCACAAGGTATTTTATAGCTATATTCTTCCTCTTGTATACTTGCTTTAGTAAGTTTGTATTTTCCTTTAACATAAAAGTTACCTGTGATTAAATCTTCTCCTTTAAGTTGTAAATCATTATCAAGAGATATACTAACTAAATCTCCAATTGTATTTTTAAATGTTATATCCTTCGTAAAAGGAATTATTTGTTTCATATATTTTTCCTCCTTATATATTCAGTTAAATATATGTATAAAAATAAAAAAAAGAATTAATATTCTAATTCTTCTAATTTTTTTCTTACAACTTCTTTTAAGGCATCTACTTTTATATACATTTCTTCACAACTATATTCTTTTACAAAATCATTTAAATAATATAAATGATTACAGGCAGAACTTATAATACTAGGATTATTAAACTTTTCATATAATTCACTATCTTTATTATTAGCAAGATATATATAATAAATAAGATATATTATATAATCATACTTTATTAAATCTCTATAATAATGATTAATAAAATTTTTATATTTTTGATTGTTTTTAAAGTTTCTTTCTATTATTTCTTCTTTTATTAATCTTTCTTTTCCATCATTTGTTTCAACAATATTATTTCTTTCTCCAACAAGTTCATTTAATAAATTCCATTTAATTAAAAAATCTTCATCATCTTTATCTTCTTTTAATATTTCTCTTCCACTTACTACAAACATTGATATAGCTTCTTTTAAATTGTTAGAAAAAGATGCACTATATGGATAATCTATAGCAAGTTCAAAAAGAATTTTTAAATTAGCATTAAATAAATCTTTTCTTTTATATTGTTCTTTTAATACATCAAAACAATTATTTACAATATCACTTTTCATCTTTAAATATAAATAACCTAATTCAGTATCTGTTAATTCTTCACTTATATTACAAGTGATTTGATATTTATTTAATAAATCATATATTGTTTCTTTCATAATTTAATCTCCTTTAATACTTCTTCATAGTTAGAAACATAAACAAACTTTATATTCTTTTTTATAACTTCATCTAAAACTTCTACATCTTTTTCATTTTCTTTAGGAAGTATTACTTTTTTAATATTATTATTACTAGCTCCAATTATTTTTTCTTTTATTTTTCCTACAGGTAAAATATTACCTCTTAATGTTATTTCTCCTGTTAAAGCTAAATAACTAGATATTTGTTTATTTTTTAAAACACTTATTAAAGCCGTAGTAATAGCTATTCCTGCACTTGGACCTTCTTTTTTAACTGCTCCTTCTGGAACATGAAGATGAATATCTATATTATTTAACATGTCAAAATCTATTTTTAATTTATCACAATTACTTTTGATATAACTAAGAGCTATTTTTACACTTTCTTTAAAGACATCACCAAGAAGACCTGTTGTTATTATGTTACCATTTCCCTTATATGTATTAATTTCTATTTTTAGTACTTCTCCCCCTAAAGTAGTATAACTAAGGGCATTGACTATTCCTATTGTATTAGAATATGTATTATTGTTTAAAGAATATTTTTCTTTTCCTAAATATTGTAAAACTTGTTTTTCATCAATTACATATTTTTTATTCTTATTATTTATAGCAAGTTCTGTTACTATTTTTCTTAATATTTTATCTATCATTCTTTCTAAAGATCTTATACCTGATTCTTTTGTATAATTTTTTATTATTTTTTCATATGCTTTATCTGTAAATGTTACATCATCAAATGTTAAAGCATTTTCTTCAAGTTCTTTTTTTATTAAATACGATTTACAAATATTTAATTTTTCGTATTCACTATATCCTTCAATCTCAATTATTTCTAATCTATCTTTTAATGCTAAAGGTATATTTTCTACATCATTAGCAGTAGTTATAAACATTACTTTCGACAAATCAAAACATTCTTCGACATAATTATCAACAAAATATTTATTTTGTTCTTTATCTAACACTTCAAGTAGACTACTTGCAGGATCTCCTTTTATATCTTTACAAAGTTTATCTATTTCATCAATTACAAATACCGGATTATTACTTCCACATTTTTTTATTCCTTGAATTATTTTACCAGGAAAAGCCCCAATGTATGTTCTTCTGTTACCCATAATTTCAGATGAATCATTAAGCCCTCCAACAGATATTTTAACATATTTTCTATTCATTGCTTTAGCAATACTTTTGCAAAGAGTTGTTTTCCCAACCCCTGGAGGACCAACCAAACATATAACAGAACTATTTGTATTTTTTGTTCTAGTTCTTAAAGCCAAATACTCAATTATCCTATCTTTGACATCATTTAAACCATAATGTGTTTCATCAAGAATCTTTTTAGCTAAAATTAAATCTTTATTATCCGTTGTACTTTTATTCCAAGGTAAGTTTAATAATAAATCAATATAACTTCTTATAATACTACACTCTGGACTATTAACAGAAGTTGATTCATA
Source organism: uncultured Mycoplasmatota bacterium (assembly GCA_900552235.1). GTDB lineage: Bacteria > Bacillota_I > Bacilli_A > RF39 > UBA660 > CAG-611. The sequence goes on from URYZ01000026.1 coordinate 4,151, forward strand.
TTTTTTTAACTCTTCATTTAATTTTGTTTTAACACTTAAAGGACATTTAACTTTATCTATTTTTTCTTTTAAATTTATATATTCTTCATCTTTATCATAACTTATACCAAGTTCTTCTTTTACTACTTTTAACTTTTCTTGTAAAAGAAAATTCTTTTGATAATCATCTAAATTTTTCGATAAATGTTCTTCAATCATTGATTCAAACTCAACAATTTTTAATTCTTCATTTATATCTTCAAGAATCATACATACCCTAACAACTGGATTAATTTCATATAAATATTCTAATTTTCTTTCATAACTTTCTTTTAAAATGGGACTAACTAAATCTGTTAAAGTGTCTATTCCTAAATTAGGATTTAATAAAGATAAAATACTATTACTAATACTTGAATCTTTATCTATATAGTATTCAACTTGTTTAATTAAACTTCTTGCAAAAGCGTTTTCTTCTACTTTTTCAATTTTTTCGTAACTAATTGGACTTACACTTGCAAGAATATTTAAATCTTCTTTATCATAACTATTTATATAAACACGATTCATACCTTTTATGACTATTCTTGTTTTATTATTAGGAAGTTCTAAATTCATTGTAATATTACCAAGAACTCCAATTTGTGGTAATTTATTTATATTATTATCTTCATAAATTTTCTTTTTGTACCAAAAAAGACTTAAAAATTTAAGCCTTTTATATCTTCTTTATTTAAAGATGTTACTTTTAAAATAATATCTATGTCTATATTTTCCTTCAACAAATTTTTAGCCATTTCAAGCTTTTGCTTTTTTTCTTGATCCAATTCTTTTTTTCTTGTTTCTTCCTCTTGTTTTCTAATATTCTCTTTCTGTTTTTCAATTTCTTGTTGTTGTTTTCTAATGTTTTCTTCTCGCTTTTTTACATCTTTCTCATGTTTCTTAACATCTTCTTCATATTTTTTTATATCTTTTTCGAGTTCTTCAAAATAGGCTTTCGTACAATTTTTTCCCATTCTGCTGCCTTTTTAACATCATATAATCCAATAATATCTTCATAATCTGACAATTCTTCTATATTTTTCTTAACATTCATTAAACTTTCATCCCTTTCTGCTAATTCATCCAAAGTTTCTCTTTCAGATGCGCATAACATAAGCAATTTTAAATCAAAATCGTTTAAACTTTGTTTCTTTCCTTCATTATACCAAAGTTTTTTTAGAATTGCTAGATTAACATGATAAACTTCTCCATAAATAGGATCAATATATAAGCCATTTTCTGAAGTCATTTGAAACTTAATAATTATATCTTCATCACTAAAATATTTAAAATCATTAAAATTTATTTGAATTACTCTTTTAATATTTCTATAATCAGCACTTCTTTTATACTGCTCTACCATTAGTTTTTGATAATATGCTGCATTCTTTTCAAATATTCCTATTTCCTTTTGAGCATTCATTTCTAAATTAATTACATTTCTTTCTATTTCTACTAGTATATCAGTATTCATCTGTTTGTTATTATATTTTTCAATAGGAAGTTGATTATTAACAACAACCATGTTTTTAGATATTATTTCTTTAAGAATTTTAGTTACATAAGATATTAAATCTTCCAAATAACCTCTGTTATTTTCGTTTGTTAACAAACTTTTAAATACTGGATCAAATGTTGCAGGAATTACTCTTTTCTTTTCTCTTATTTCTTGTAATTCTTTTTCTATTTCAAACATAATTTTTCCTTTCTTTTTTAAAAGGGACATTTTTATATGTCCCTATTTTAGCAAGAAGTAAGTTCAATAAGTTTCCTTATAAATGTTCCAAAGTTTATTCCTAAATTAAATAAATAATTCATTATAAATGTTGATAAAACTAATATTATTATAACAAATACTACCTTTACTACTTTATTTTTAAGTAATTCTTTTATCTTATTGGACATAACTTTTTTTCCTTTATTCGTCTAATTGATGAACCTAAACTGTTACCAAAATCATAAAATATTGAAAAAATACCTTTTACACCATTTATAAAAGCTGCAGTTATATTAATTCCACCAATTATAGATTTTAATTCTTTATTTGTTAAATCATACATACTATCTACACTTTATAGGCCTTGTATAACCTTCAAATACTCCTATTCCAAAAATCAAACCCGCTAAAGCTCCAATTATTGCCCAAATAGATACGCCACCTGAAATTTTCTTTAATTCATTCTTTTTCAATTCCATCATAATTTATTCCTCCTTTAAAACTAATTTTTTATTTCTTAATTCATAACATTTATCAAACAAATCTTTATTATTCAACCTATGAGAAATCATAATAATTTTTTTCTCTGGATAATTTTTAAATATATTATTTAATATTTTTCTTTCTGTTTCAACATCTATTTCATTAAAACTTTCATCAAATATAATTAAATTACTTCTTTTTAATAAACTTCTTGCAATTAACAACCTTTTTCTTTCACCATTACTTAAATTCAAACCGTTTTCTTCAAGAATATAATATGAATTTATATTATTTTTCTTATAAACATCATCAATTAAACATGTTTTTATAGCTTTTTCTATTTGTTTTTGATTATTATTTATTAAACTTAAATTACTATTTATTGAAGAAGTAAAAAGCGATTCATCTTGTCCTACATAAGTAATACTATTTCTAATAACGCCATTATTAATATTATCAATATTGGTATTATTAAGTTTTATACTACCCTTTAAAGGATTTAAATACTTTAATAAAATGTTCATTAAAGTTGATTTACCACTTCCACTTTTACCTGTAATAAATATTTTATTATCTTTTTCTAAATTAAAATTTAAATCTGTTAAAATATTTTTATCATCATAAGCATAACTAACATTATTAAACTCTAATTTTTCAATATCCATTTTGTAATTTTTTGTTATTTTTTCTTTTTCTAAGTCAAATAAATCAAGAACTTTATAAATAGATATCTCAAATGTATCATACATTGATATTACTTCACATATACTTAAAGTAGTGTCAAGAACTAAATAATACATACTACTTATAAAAACAATCGTAGTTATATTACTAGTTGTAAATACCATTAAAAAGATTAAAATAACATAAAATAAATCAATTAAAACATTATTAATAAAGCTATAATTATTACTATTTTTTGTGTAAATATATTCATTATCTCTATTAACTTTTGAATATTTTTTCAATTTTCCTGTTATTTTTTCTTCAATACATAAATTTTTAATTGAATTATAACTTGTAAGACATTCAATAAATTTAGAATTATAAAATATTTGACTATTTTTACATTTTAAATAATTATTGTTAAATATTTTCTTGTATTTAAAAGATATAAAAAGAAGAATACTAACTATTAAAAAAAATGGTATTAAATAAATTATTTTATAAGCTCCTATAATTATAAAAGAAAAGATAATTAAAATAATATCAATAGAGAATATAATAAACAATTTTGATATTACTAACTTAAAGTTATAAATATCATTTAGAATAACTGATAATTCCCCAACATTTTTATTAAGATATACCTTTTTTGGAAGATAAATTATATGATTAATTAAATTATTAGTAACATTTTTATCTATTTTCATATTTAGTTTTAAAAATGTTTTATTCTTTAAATTATAAATAATGTTTTTTAATAATACAATTAATAAAAAGATTATAAAACTATATATTAAAGCATTATTAAGTTCTAATTTTTCTAAAATAACTTTAAAGTAATAATTAAATAAAATAGTCATAATAATGTAAAATATAGATAATAAAATACTTTTAATTATTATATTTTTATTAACTTTTAATAAAGACTTTATTACATTTTTAAATCTTTTATCTTTTTCTTTTTGCATCTTTTTTTCATCAAACAAGATAAAGATATTAGTCGTCTCTTCATTAAATTCTTCATATGTGATAGTTTTTATTCCTATTGCAGGATCTAAAATAACCAAAGTTCTATTTTTATTATTCTTTTCGAAAATGACTATGTAATGGAAATAGTTTTTGTCTTTTATTATGTGTGCTATACAAGGTAAATGTTTAATTGTTAAAGTGTCTAAGGTAGTTTTTACTCCTTTGGCATTAAGTCCTAATTTTTTACTAGATGAAATAAGTTCATATGCTGTTGTTCCCTGGGAAGCTGTTTTTCTTACAACATCACTTGAATTTATTTTCTTTCCATATTGTAAAAAGATTGTTTTTAAAGCTGCCACTCCACAATCATACATATTTTCTTGTAACACAAACTTATAATTTTTTGTCATACTTTTTTACCCTCCATATATAATTATACGGGTCAAAATTAAAATGACCTAAATTTTAGGTCATTTTTTTAATTTTTTTATCAATTTTTATTAAAATAGTTTTAAAATATCATTAAATGTTATATAAACCATTAAAATCATAAGTAAGATAAATCCTATCGAATGAATTGTATTTTCTACTTTTGGACTTACTGGACTACCCTTTAACTTTTCAATTATTAGGAAAAGAATTTTTCCTCCATCAAATGCTGGGAATGGGAGTAAATTTATAACTCCTACATTAATACATAAAAGAGCAATTAAACTCATTATTGATGCTAAGCCTTGATTTCTAACTTGTCCAACAATACTATAGATACCAACTGGACCACTTAAACTATTAACAGGAATATTACCTGTGAATAACCCTTTTAAAACAATAAACATTTGCTTAAAATAAGCACCTTCTTGATCTATTGAATATTTAAATGCAGATGCTAAACCTGGTTTTGCTTTACTTGCTAAAGTTGATACCCCAATAAAATATTTTTCTGTTCCATCATCTTGTTTTATTTTTTCAGGATTAATTATATATGTAACAATAGATTTATCTTGTTTTTCTACCTTAAAAGAAACTGGTTTAGATAAATCTTCAATAGTTAAGTAAACAAATATATCATCAAAATATTTAATTTTATGATTATTAATTTCTAAAACTTTATCACCTTTTTCAAGTCCTGCTTTTGATGCAGGAGAATTATAACTAACTTCATTTAAAACAGGTGTTAAGTCTCTTGCAGTATACAAAGTTCCTATCATAAATAACATAATAAAGGCGAAGATAAAGTTAAATCCAACTCCCATTACCATAACTAAAAATCTTTGAAATACATTTTTATCTTGTAAATTATGTCCTTTATGTTTTGTTAAATCAACATCTTGTTCTTCTCCTGCTAAAGAAACAAAACCTCCAAGAGGGATACACCTAATTGAATATTGTGTTTTATCTTTAGCAATATGTTTAAATATTACTGGACCAAACCCTAAAGAAAATTCATAAACATGAACGCCAACTATTTTAGCAAATAAGAAATGTCCTAATTCATGTACAAAAACAGTAATTCCTAAAATAAGTATAAATAATAATAATGTAAGTATTGTATTCATAAAAATCCTCCTTAAAACATACCCATAAATAATATATATGTTAAACTTATAAAAATTAAACTATCTAATCTATCTAATATTCCACCGTGTCCTGGGATTAAATTAGAAAAATCTTTTATATTAAAACTTCTTTTTATTGAAGAGAAAAATAAATCTCCAAATTGCCCCATTATACTTAAGAGTAATGTAATTAATATTAAAACAAATATATTTATATTTAATTTACATGTAAAAACAATAAATAAAACAGATATAAAAACACCAAATATTGTTCCTATAATAGATCCTTCGATTGTCTTATTAGGGCTAATTTTAGGACATAATTTATGTTTTCCAAATAACGTGCCTCCAAATAAAGCAAAAGTATCAGTCATCGTAGCTATTAATATAATATATACAAAATAAAAAATACTTTTTTCTCTAATCATATTAAATGCTATAAAAGAAATACTAATAAAAATTATACTACCTATAACATATAAAGCATCACTTAAATTATATTTTTCTTTTTCTTCAATAAATACAACTGAAATAAAAAATAATAAAAACAATATTGGAAAGAAATATAAATTAGAAAAAATAGAAAAACTATTACTAAAATATATTACTAACATAACACTTATAATAGATATTATCTTTATAAAAAGTGGCATATTATTTTTTTGTTTCAATAATTCATACATCGAACATGCACCTAGTACAACTGTACCTATTTTTAAGTAAAGTCCTCCAAATACAATTAAAGGAAGTACAATCAAAATCATAACAATTGCACTTATTATTCTTTTTTTCAAGTTCTCACTTCCTATCATCAATTGTAATTATAATATATTTTTTTAATTTTGTATATAAAAAGACATAAATATTTTAAAACTTATGTCTTGTAAATTATTCGTTTGTTACAACCATACGGGTTGACCCAAAACTTTGAGAAGCACCATTACCAACATTAAATTGAAATACTCCAGCTTGCGTAGTGTCACTATAATACCCTCCCCTAAACATCCATGATGAGCTTGTCGTAACAAAAGACAAATAATCATTATACCACCCAGAAGTTTCAGTTAAGGCATGGCCTGTATAACTTGAACTTGTATAATTATTATAATACTTCTCATCCGGCAAACTGCTAAAACCTGAACTTCCTATTGTCTTACTTGATATTCCCATAACATATTCATGACTTCCACCACTCATATCATATATGCCATATATATTTCCTGTTGTTGATGCTCTCATTCCAAAAGCTGTATCATAAGAATTTGTTGTTGCTCCGGTATATGAACTTCCTGCTTCTGCACCTATTCCTGTTATATAAGTACTATTATTATTTATTCCTACTTCAGTACTTACAAATCCAAAACTATTCCCTGTTTGTTCCATACTTCTACTTGCAAAAAAGAAATTACTTACACTATTATACCTTAAACTCTTTACGCTTGGTTTTATTATTATTCCATTAGCATTACTTAACACTCAAATATTTAATAATTAGATTTATTAACATTTTTCAAAACTTCCCTCAGGATTTCACCCTGCAGGGAAGAAAGATCATAACCCAAGTGTATATGGTGAACTTGAAGTTCCATATCCTCCGGTAATTTGTGCGGAAGATATTAGATATAGGACTGGCCGAACGGCAAACTGGTCACGGCCGGCAAATTGACTTGACACAAGCCCGTCTGAATAGACAAGAAACGCAAAGTTGCTACTGCCGGCATCCTGAGGCAATAACCATTCAAACCTCGATTTAAATAACCAATTATTATTTATACATGTTGCATTATCATAATTATATAAGTTTACTGTACACTCATCACTTGCTGCATACCCATAGTCACTGGCATACATTATTGCTATTTTACCTACCCAACTATTTGGATTTGATCCACTATAATATGTGTTTCCGTTTATTTTTCTTTCATATTGATACATTACATCTTTTTGCATTTTTGAATTACTATACCCGCCTAAATAATATTTTGCCTGACCTATCATACTTTTTGATGTACTATCTAAACTATTTAAATATATTGTATTAAATTCTGTATTTAATGTTGCTGGTCTAGCCCAATTATTTGAATTACTTGTATCCCAATACTTTTTTCCTATACTTTGATCTTTTATTATCTTTACTCTATTTTCAATATTTCCTGTTCCATCATCTGTGGGGAATACTCCAATTATTCTCCATACTTCATTATTAAATGTTACATAGTTTTTTGGATTTGCTCCTCGATACCTATATTCTGTTACACTTTCTGTTGCTCCTATTTGAAGTGTACTATCAGCAGGATGTGTTATGGTATATAGTCCACTGTTATCTGCATTAGATGTTAATGTAGGTAATACTTGTGATGCTATACCTGTTACACTTGTTGATATTTCTTCTTCTATCGTAATTGGACTATCTACTCCCACTACTTTTACTTTAAATTTATATGTTTCTTTATTTGTTTCCTTTGTTGTAGTTGTTTCATTTTTTATTGGTAATATATAACTTTCATCTATCCATGCTGT
>URYZ01000027.1 GCA_900552235.1 uncultured Mycoplasmatota bacterium
ATGTAAAATTTACTACTCCTGTTTTTATTACTTGACTCTTTCCTGCGTTAATTGTATTTTCATATATTGCAAAAGTTATCCCTGTTACTAAAGATACAACCCCGATTAATGTTAAAATAATTGATATTTTTATTCCTTTTTTCTCTTTCATACATGAAGTCCTTTCTTTATTATTTTTAATCTATCATAAATAAATTATATTATTTTTTTCAATATTTTTCAACCTATTATGCTTAAAAATATAAAAAGTTTAAGATTAAAAATTTAATCTCAAACTTTATTTTATCATCTTTTATATACTATTTTTCTTGCTCTTGCTACTTGTTCAGGTTTTAATGTATCAAGTAAATCATAAGGGTTTTCATTATCTTTATTTGATACAATAGTTTTAAATATTTCTGTTAATTCTTTATCAATTCCTATATTTTCTAAATATTCTAGGTAATCATAAAAATCTGTTAAACTTAAATTATTAACGTTTTCACCATATAAATAATTTAAAATCATTATTATATAACAATATAAATCTGTATTACGGTCAGCTTCAACATACCCAAGATTACTAGATGTTTCATCAATTATTTTATATTTATCTTTAACATTATTTAAAAGTGCGAATGGAGTTAAATATCTTGAAGCAAAAGTAGCTTTTGAATAAACTCTTGAACTATCTAAATCAACTGCTGTGATAGATTTTTTATAAAGATTAACTATAAAGTTAGATTCATGTATATCATTTAAATAAAAATCATTAAATGGTGTGTATTTTCTAATTTGATCTAATTGATGTAATAACTCTCCTATTTTCTTTAAATAATATATTTTTTCCTCTATTGTTAAGTTTTTATTTTTTAAAATAGTAGATAAGTTTACACCTTCAATTTTTGGCATTGTAAAACCTTCAACTACTCCACCTACAATTGTAAGATAATCAGGTATACATAAGTTTTCCGGTAAATATTTTCTGTTTACATCTAGCATTTCTAATGTATATAATTTATTAGCAAGATTTACACCAGTATTATTAAGAAGTTTTTTAAATACTTTATCTTGTCCTTTATATCTAAAGTTATATATAATAGCTTCAGTATTAAAAACTTCTTTTGATAAATTCATTTTTGCAAGTTGTTTGTACTTATTTTGTGACATTGAAATTACTTGCATAAAATACCCCCCTTAAATTTGAAGATATTATACCACAATTTTATTATTTACGCAAATCTTCTTTATGTTCAAGTAAACTAACATCTACTTTACTAATTGAATCAAACCTTTTTGTAATTTTATCTGTTGTTGTATGAATTTCATTTACATCTTTACTTACTGTTTCAATACTTCTTGATAGTTTATCCCATCTTTCTTTATATCTAGAAAATTCAATACCAAGTTTATTTAATTCTTCATGAATAATTGATGTATATTTATCTCTTTCAATATTTTTAATAATCATTTCTACGACAGTTAATGTTGATATAAGTGTTGTTGGACTACAAATCCAAACATGTTTTTTATAAGCATAATCAATTATATCTGTATGATAAGCATTAATTTCAGCAAAAATTGCTTCGGCTGGTAAAAACATAATTGCTTGATCTGTTGTTACCCCATCAATTATATATTTATCGTGGATAGCATCAATATGTTTTTTAACATCTATTTTAAATAGTTTTTCATACTTTTCTCTTTCTACTAAGCTTATTTTTTTATCAACCATCATTCTGTAGTTTTCAAGTGGAAACTTACTATCTATAGCAATTGTTCCAAGTGGTTCAGGAGCAAATAAAACAGAATCTGCAATATAACCATTTGGAAAAGGATATTGAAGTTTATAAATATTATTATTATTTTCACCAAATACACTTACTAAAATATGTTTTAAATTAACTTCACCAAAAATACCTCTTGTTTTTTTATCAGTAAGTATTCCTTGAAGAGATACAATATCACTGCTTAATAAATCTATTTTCTTTTGGGCCTCATCTATTTTAGATAACCTTTCTAAAACATTCATAAATGTTTTATTAGTTTTTTCAAAATTTTGATCTAATCTTTCATTAACTTTTTCATTTATTTCCAATAATCTTCTTTCATTTTTTAGTGATAAATCATTAAAATCTTTATTTAAAGATATTTTTAAATCACTTAAATCTTTGGTAATACTAACTTCTAATTTTCCTAGTCTTTCTGTTATATTCCCTTCATTTATATTTTTTGATAAAGATATTATTATCAAAATAATTGTTATAACAAGTAATCCTATTATTATATAATCTATCATAATTTCACTCCTAATTCTTTTCTACATTAATTATTTTTTCTACTACTTTACTTATCAAATATGCCAGTAGTATTATAACTACTATTTTAACAAGAATAATTGGATTTTTCAAACTTTCTAATAAATTTGCTCCAACATAACCCCAAAAATATATCATAAATATTTTTCCAATTAGTAAGGCACATATATATTTTTTTATAGGAATATTAGAAAGACCTGCGGCAATATTAACTAAAAATGCTGGGGTAAATGGTATTGCAATAATAACAGCTAAAGTATTAAAGTCAATATTTGTCATTTTTTTCATTATGTTTTCTATTTTTACTCTTGTTTTTTCTTTAAAAATTTTATAAAAATAATTTCTTAATATATATCTAAATGTTATAAAAGATAACATACATCCTACGATAGTTCCAAAATAAGATATAACATAACCTAATATTTTTCCAAAAGTAATAATATTTAATCCTATAAAAATACTAAGAGGAAGAGCTGGAATTATTGATTCTAAAACAACAAGAAAAAATCCTCCGATTAGTCCTATTTGTAATAAATAATCAACTATTAATTGTAAATATATTTGTAATTTATCTAACATAAGCATTTCTCCTAAAAATATTATAATACAAAATTTATCATTTTAACATATAAAAAGAAATAGAATGTAAACTCTATTTCCTTAATTTAAAATCAAACTTAAACTATTTTTGAGAGTATCCACCCATTTGGCTTAATCCTCTTTCAACTAAACGTTTAGTGATTTCACCACCAACTGATCCGTTAGCTCTAGCAGTAGTATCTGGTCCTAAAGTAACACCAAATTCTCTAGCTATTTCATATTTCATAGATTCGATAGCTTGTTTAGCTCCTGGAACTACTAATTTACTATTTTGGTTCATGTATTTCACCTCCTATACATTTATAGAATGTGAAAACTTTTAAAAGTTATACATGTTTTAAGTTGGTAATTTATTCCTATCTATAAACTTTAAATGATCTTTCTATATCTTCTTTAAAGTTTTTATCATCTTCTAAATTTTCAAATAAAGTTTTTAAATTTGAATTAAAAGTATCAACTGATGTATGAGCTTTTCTTATTATTGCAGGATCATATCCACTTACTGTTCTATTTGCTTCAAGACCAGCTGTTAACATTTCTTTTATTAAAGGATAATTATATTTAGATGTTTTGCCAAAATTAAATATTTTAGTATAGCTATCTCCAAAAAATGGTTCGCAAATTCCAATTATAAATCCATCTTTTTCATATAAATAAACATCTACTCTTTCTTTTGTTTTTCTTCCTATAAATTGAACAACCTGAAATGGAGTATATTTTAACAATGCTTGTTTTCTTAATTCATAGTCTATGATATCATTAATTCTTTCTTGGTTTCTTTCTTTTATATTAATATTTTGTTCACTATTGTCACGCATAACAGCTTCTGGTTCTGTGAAAAACTCTTGTCTTACCGTAATTTTATTATATTCATCTGTTAAGTATCTATAGTAACTTACAATAAGCTTTGCTTTTAAAAAATCCATTAAATTAGTATCACTATACTCTTTTAAAAATCTTTTTGGTACTTTTCTTTTTGCTATATCATAATCTATTTTTTGAATTTGATTTAATCTATTTGTAAATTCTTCTTCTGTATATTTAGTTCCAATTAAATTTTTATATAATTCAAAATTACTATTTTCTTGCCTAATTATAATAATAGTTTTATTATTTTTTCCTGTTATTTCTAAGAAACACTTACCTTCATTATCTTTTGAAACTCTAAATTTTTCATGTTTACTAGCTTTTTCTTTTAAACCAATTATATCTTTAGTATAAAATTCATTTATCATTCCCATCAAAATATCAATATATCTTTCAGTTTCACTTTCAAACATAAAAGAATCTAAACATCCATTAAAGCATTCAAAAACATCATAATTTTCTTCAAAATATTTTAATAAACTTTCCACAAAATCACTTCCTACTTTTATAATAACATATTTTTTCTATAATAAATCATTAATTTTTTTGTTTTCATTTATTTTAACGACAAAAGTATTTTTTATACATTCATCTATCATTGTTTTATAATCTATTAAAGATTCATAATATTCACATTTTTCTATCTTTGGATTAATAACGGGACGTTTAGGTACAAAAATGGTACAACAATCTTCATAAGGTAAAATGCTTGTATTATAAGTGTTAATTCTTTTGGCTATATCAATTATTTCTAATTTATCAAAACATGCAACTGGTCTTATAATAGGAATACTAACTACTCTATTAATGGCATTAATACTTGATAATGTTTGACTAGCTACTTGCCCTATACTTTCCCCATTTACTAAGATTAAACATTCTTTTTCTTTAGCAATTTCTTCCGCAATACGATACATCATTCTTCTTAAAATGGTTATCATATAAGTGGAATCTATATTCTTATAAATACTTTCTTGAAGTTTAGTAATTGGTACAACATAAAGATTAATATTTGTTGTATATTTTAATAATTCTTCAGCTAAAGAAATAACCTTTTCTCTAGCATTTAAACTAGTATGTGGTATTGCTTCAAAATATATAGCATCAAGTTTTATTCCTCTTTTTAAAGCAAGATATCCTGCAACGGGAGAATCAATCCCTCCACTTAACATTAAAAGTCCTTTTTTTTGTACTCCAACTGGATATCCTCCAAGACCTTTTATATCATTGAAATAAATATATGTATCATCTTTATTTATTTCAATATTTACATAAACATCGGGATTATGAACATCAACAGAAACATTTTTTATATTTTTTAAAATATGTCCTCCGATAATATTATTAAATTCCATACTTGAAATTTCAAAATTTTTATCTCTTCTTTTAGTCACCACTTTAAATGTTTTAAAACTTTCTAAAGATAGCTTTTTTAAAACCATATTTTTAATATCATCAATATTAGTATTAACTTTATAACATAAATTAAACGCATGAATTCCAAAAGTATTTTTTAAAACATTTAAAACATTATTTTTATCATCTTCATTAAAATAAATATACATTCTAGCATATTCTTTTATTATTTTTACATCATAATTCTTTAATTTTTCATGTAAATTATTAGATAATATATTTATAAATTCTTTTCTATTATCTTTTTTAGTTGTTAATTCTCCATATTTAATTAAAATAACATTATTCATAACATCACTTTCCTTTTTCTTTTAAGATTATAACACAAAATAAATAAAAAGTAATGAAAAAATTACTTTTTATTTATTTTTATAAACTCTAATCTTGCTTTATTTGATAAGTAAAATGCTGATGATGGGTTTACATCTATAACATAATATTCATTCTGAATTTTTATTAAATCAACTGAAAATATTTCAAGCTTTAAAATTTTAGAAATATTTTCACATATATTATTAATTTTTAAATCATATATTTCAACTTTATCTTTAAAAAATACTTTTTTATTTACATAATAAACTTTATATTCATAAGTATTATCAAGCTTTTCTTCTAAATAAAATTTATTTATATTAAATTTTTTAAAGAATTTATCTAGTGTTAGTTTATTATATACTAAAAATATTATTCCAACGTGGTTATTTTCTTTACAAAATATTGGATATATATTATCTTCTATTTTATTATAATCAATTATTTTAGGAACATTTATATTATTTTGTTCTAGTAAAATTTGAGCATCTTTCTTTTTATAATTACTTAAATAATACTCTTTATTAAAAATATAGTTATTACTATTTAATCCTTTTACTATTTTACTAATTAATGGTGTGTTACATAAAAAATATATATTGGAATTATTTATATTTAAATCTTTATTATAGTCTTCAAGTACTAAAATATCACAATTATCCATTTTATCTTTTATTTTATTTGCACCATTTAAAGTATTATCGTATTTTGATATAAAAATTATTTTTTTATTCATTTATCTTTTCTAAAACATCCTTTTTCACATCATTCCATAATTCAATTAAGTTAGGATATGATAATGTTTTTTCTACGTCATCATATTTAATCCATTTTAAACACTCTTTATCTTTTTCCTTTATTTTTCTTTTTGTTAATCCATTTTCTAAAGCTAAAAAATAGTAAACTTCTACATCATCATTATTTGAATCAACATAACTTAACACTTTAACTGGTTCATCTTTTATAATAATGGGATTAACTGATGTTTCTTCTTCTGTTTCTCTTATTGCACATTCTTTTAATGTTTCGTTTTTTTCAAGATGCCCTTTTGGAAATGAATAATCTTTATGCTTTATTCTATAAACAAGACCAATTTCTTTTGTTTCTTTATTTATTAAAATACAGCCTGCCTTTTTTACTTTCATAGTTTTTTCTTCCTTTCTAATTTGTTTTCTTTTGTTTTATTACTATCAATATAATTTAATAATTCTAAAAAGCTTTTTTCATTAATTTCATCACTAGCTATACCATTAAATGACCATATTGCACATGTGTATAAACAGTTTATATTATTATTTTCCTTGTTATGATAATAGTTAATTCTTTTTATGTCTTTTAAAAAATCATCTTTTTCATAACGTTTTTTTCTTATATTTTCAGGTGCTATTATAAGAGCAAGATAAACATCTTTTAAATACTTTTTAGCTACCATCCATTCATCATAGCTATGGATTGAATCTAAAATTACATCTTTGTCTTTAGGTAAATTTTGTAATATTTTAATTGTAGTAGTTATAAAATCTTTATTAAAACTTTCTATGTACCATTCATGCCATGAGTTTATATTCATTTTTTTACACATTTCTTTTATCAGATCGTTTTTATATATAATTTCAAAGCCATATTTTTTACATATATTATTAGCAAAATAACTTTTACCACTTCCATGAAGTCCTGTTAAAACAATTATCATAATTTATTATCCTTTAAATAATTTGCTATATAGGCAAGACAATATGTTTCTTGGACATTTAAAAGTTTATTATATTTATCTAAATTATTTCGAAGATTTAATAAATGATCATTTTTATTAATTAGAATCCAAAAATCTAAAAAGTCATCTAGTTCTTTTATATTACCTACTTTAGGAAAATCTTGTGCTGCTAAAAAGCCACATAAATTAATATCGCCATTTGGTAAAATTGTAATAGCTCTTTGACCAGCCTTACACCCTCTTATTTCAAATGGTAATTTTATTCTTGAATTAACACCTTCGTCGTTTCTTAAATAATGACCATTAACATATGTTTTTTTAGTAAGTTCTTTTTGTAATTTATTTCTAACATAATTATAATCTTTTTTATTCAACATATTATTTTCAAGTTCTTTTCCTCTTCCTGATGATATAAACCTTCTTATAAATATAGTTATCTTTTTTCTAGACATTTTTTTAGCAAGTTTTATAACATCATCCATATTAGATTTCATTATTACAGAATTTACTCTAACATTTATACCATTTTTTTGTAAATATTTTAGTCCATGCATTGCTTTTTGATAATTTTTTTTACCTCTTATTTTATCATGCGTTTTTTTATTTCCATCAATACTTACAACAACCTTTTTTAAGCCACTTTCTTTTAATTTTTTAGCTACTTCTTTAGTAATAAGTGTTCCATTTGTGCCAAGCGATGTACAAATACCTTCTTCCGTTGCAAATTTTATTAAATCATATATTCCATTGAATAAAAGCGGTTCTCCTCCGGTAAACCTTATTTCCTGCACTCCAAGTGAAGAAAGTTTTTTAATTAGTTTTAATAATTCATCTTTTGTTAATTCATCTTTTTGTTTTATACCTGAATTATTTAAACAATGAATACATTTTAGATTACAAGCTCTTGTTAATTCGAGATAAACAATATCAAAAAAGCTAAACATGTTTTCTACTTTTTTTGTTAACCTAGTAAATTTAATGTTTAAATTATCTTTTTTTAAATACTGTAAATCTTTAGGAAAAATGTTTTTATTTAAAATGTTTTTTAATTCTTTTTTTGTTATGTATACTCTTTTCCCTGTTTTTACATCCATTAAAGTACCTCCAAAAACTTCTTCACGAATATTAACATCATAGTTCATAATATTTTCTCCTTTCATAATAAAACAAACACTTGTTAAATCACTTATTTTTATTTCTTTTATATTATAAAAATAAGTGCTTAATTTTTCTAACCACCATTTTTTATCATAAACAGTACAATTAGCATAAGTTCCATTTGGAAGTTTTGTTTTATGATTAGTACATTTAATATAAAACAATATATAAATACCTTTAGATTTTATTTCTTTTAATACTCTATCTAAATCATATAAGGGAACGTGTTGTAATACATCAGTACATATTACTAAATCAGTTTTATTTTTTGTTAAGGTAGAATACTTTTTAATCGCAGGATCATATTTAAATATTTTAATCTTACTATTTTTCTTTATCAAATCTAATAATTTACTTTTGCCACATCCATAATCTAAAATAGATGAAATATTTAAATCATTAATTATTTTTTTTAGCATATCATATAATTTTATTGAGGTTTTGCCATAGTTTTTCTTTATTTTATATAATAATTCATATTGCTTTATATAATCCATTTTCCTCCTTAAATAATAAAAACAATCATACTCACTAAATATATATGATTGTTAGAATGTTGTAATGAAATAATAAATAACAAAAAATTAGACATAAATTTCATGTAATCACTTACCTTCTTTATTAAAGAATACTAAAAAATTATGATAAATGCAATAGTTTTGTTTACATTTGGTTAATTTATTAAATACTATTTAATATTATAAAATTAAATAGTATAATAAAATTATGAAAGGAGTAATTTTATGTTATATGTAATTATAGGTATTATTGTTATTATTTTTCTAGCTTCAATTAAACAAATTAATGAGTATGAAAGAGGTATAAAATTTAAACTTGGTAAATTTTCAAAAATAATGAATCCAGGATGGAATCTTGTTCTTCCTATTTTTGAATCTTATAAAAAAGTTGATATAAGAACAAAGGCAGTTGATGTTCCTGAACAAGATGCGATAACAAAAGATAATGTTTCAATTAGAATTAACGCTGTTATATACTATAAAATATTTGATGCCTCTAAATCTATTTTGGAAGTTGAAAACTTTTATTATGCTGTTAGTCAACTTGCCCAAACTACAATGAGAAATATTGTTGGATCTGTTACACTTGATGAACTTCTAAGTGAAAGAGAAACTATCTCTACTAAAATATGTGAGGTAATTGATGAAGCTACTGATCCTTGGGGAATAAAGGTTGAAAATGTTGAACTTAAGGATGTTTCCTTACCTGAGGAAATGAAAAGAGTTATTGCTAAAGTTGCTGAAGCTGAAAGAGAAAAAGCTGCGGTTATAACTAAAGCTGCTGGTGAAGTTGAAGCTTCTTCTAATTTAGCTAAAGCTGCTGAAGTTATGAATAAAACTCCAGGGGCACTTCACTTAAGAACTCTTGCTACTTTAAATGATTTAAGCTCTGATCAATCAAATACTGTTATTTTTGCTTTACCAGTTGAAGTTTTAAGAGCATTTGAAAGTGCTTCTAATAAAAATAATAAATAATACTTAAAAAATATTGGTCCTCCCAATATTTTTTATTTTAAAAGAAAACTTCATTTCTAATTAAAGAAATGAAGTTATTAATTAATTATTTTCTTTTAAGAAATTAATTGTTTTTTCCATTAAAAGTTCATATTCAATATTATATAGACCACCTACTGCACTAATAAATGCATCTTTTTCCATACCATATTGTTTTGCTAAAGTTTCAGCTTTTTCATTTGTTTCTTTTTCTGTAACTTTAATATTTTCTTTATTTTGAATTTCTTCTAAAATAAAACTATATTTAACTCTTTTTAAAGCTTCATCTTTCATTTGATCTCTTAAAGCTTTTTCATCACTTTTTGTCATTTCATAAAATACTTCAAGTGAAATGCCTTGCATCTTTAATTGATTTTCAAAATTTTCAACCATATGTGTAATTTCATGTTCAACCATTTCTTCAGGTATTTCTACTTCTGTATTTTCTGCGATTTTAGCTAATATTTCATCAACGAATTTGTTTTCATTATCCATCTTTTTATGTTCTTTTAAATGTTCTTCAACATGTTTTTCTAACGTTTCAAGTGAATCAACACCATCCATACCTAAATCTTCAAAAAATTCTTTATCAAGTTCTCTTCTTACTTTTTCTTTTATTTCATTTACTTTAACTTTAAAAACAACATCTTTTCCTTTTAAATCTTCACTTGGATAATCTTTAGGGAATGTAACATTAATTTCTTTTTCTTCATTTTTTCCCATTCCAATTAATTGTTCTTCAAAACCTGGGATAAATGTATTACTTCCTATTTCAAGTGAATAATTAGTTCCTTTACCACCTTCAAAAGCAACACCATCATTAAATCCTTCAAAATCAATTATAGCAATATTACCATTTTCTACTTTTCCTTCTTTTACTGCTATTTCACTATATCTTTCAAGCATATTATCAATTTCAGCATTTATTTCTTCTTTTGTAACTTTTACTTCTTCTTCTTTAACTTTTAAACCAGTATATTTTTTGATATTAACCTCAGGCTTTTCAGTTACTGTAAAAACAAAAGTACATCCATTTTCATTTATTTCTTTTAAATCAACTTTTGGTTCAATAATAGGTTTTACATCTTTTAATGCTTTTTCATAAGCACTTGGTAAAAGGCTATCAACAGCATCAATATATAATGATTCTTTACCATATTTTTTTAAATATAAATCTTTTGGTACCTTTCCTTTTCTAAAACCATCCATTTGAAAGTTTTGTAATTTCTTTTCTAAAGTATTTTCTAATGCTTTTTCAAATTCTTCTTTTTCTATTTTAACTTCAATTTCTTTAATATTATTTTTCATATATAACATCTCCTTTGTACGCTTAATATTATATCTTAAAAAATCTTTTATAGCAACATTAATTTTTAAAAAATTAGTGTTTGCAATTTAAACTAATAAACTTTGTTTTTAATTATTTATTTTATATATTCTTGCTTGTTGCAATACTTCATCACTAAACGGTTTTTCTTTTTTTACTTAAATAATCTTTATTATCTTTCTTCTTATAATTTTATCCATAAAGTTCTCCAATTAGATTGATTAAGATATATCAAATGCTTTGCAAATAGCTAATTTTGACTTTTCAAAAAAAAGATGAATTTTAAAAATTCATCAGAGTGTAGACAAACCCCTAGATTTTTCTAGAGGTTTTCTTAGGAATAAATTT
>URYZ01000028.1 GCA_900552235.1 uncultured Mycoplasmatota bacterium
TCATAATATCAACACCTTATTAACTTTATAAATTAATTATATAAAGCACCCCCCCCAGGTTGTCAATATTTTTTATTAATTTTAACAAGTTTTTTATATTTGGTATAATTGCACAAAAAAACTAAGCCTAAGCTTAGTTATCTATTTTGTCTAAATCTTTCTTTTTCATCTAATATTTTCTTTCTTAATCTAATTGCATCAGGAGTAAGTTCTACATATTCATCATCTTCGATAAATTCTAATGCTTCTTCAAGAGTAAATTTCTTTGGTGGTACTAAAACTAAAGCATCATCACTACCACTTGCTCTTGTATTAGTTAAGTTTTTATTTTTACATGGGTTTACATTTAAATCATTATCCCTATTATGAATACCTACAATCATTCCTTTATATACTTCTGTTGCAGGATCTACAATTAAAGTTCCTCTATCACTTAAATTATATAAACTAAATGCCATTGTTTTACCATCTTCCATAGATACTAAAACACCATTTTTTCTTCTTGTAATAGGACCAACATATGGTTCATAATCTTTAAAACTTCTAACCATTATTCCTTCACCCTTAGTATTTGTTATAAAGCTTGATCTATAACCAATAAGACCTCTTGTAGGACAATTAAATACTAAATGTGTATAATTTTCATCATTAGTTATTGAAACAATATTACCCTTTCTTTCATTTAAATCTTGAATAATTGTACCAGCATAATCATTAGGACAATCAATTAAAACTTCTTCAAATGGTTCACATTTTACACCCTCAATTTCCTTAAATAAAACAACAGGTTTTGATACAGAAAGTTCATATCCTTCTCTTCTCATTTCTTCAAGTAAAACTGATAAATGAAGTTCTCCACGACCAGACACTTTATATCCATCTGCGCCATTTAGACTTTCTACTTTTAATCCAACATTAGTTTCTAATTCTCTATCTAATCTTTCTTTAATATGTCTATTAGTTAAAAATTTACCTGAACGACCTGCAAAAGGACTTGAATTTACTAAGAAATTCATTGACATAGTTGGTTCTTCAATAATAATCGGAGGAAGTGGATTTATATGATTAATATCACATATTGTACCTCCAATTGATATATCACTAATTGTTTGAACAATAGCAATTTCACCATATCTTGCTTCTTTTACTTCTTTTCTTATAATACCTTCATTAACGAAGATTTTACCAACACGAGAATTTACAACTTCACCATTATTTTTACTAATAGCAACCATTTGACCTGATTTTAAAACACCTTTAGATATTCTACCTATTCCAAGTCTTCCTAAATAATCATCATAAGCTAAACTTGATATTTGCATTTGTACTGGATCTTGTTCATTGCCTTCATAACAACTTGTATGTTTAATAATTGTATCAAGTATTGGTGTAATATCCTTATTATCATCTTCTACTTCATACTTTGCTATACCATCTCTAGCAGAACCATAACAAATTGGAAAATCAAGTTGTTTTTCATTTGCACCAAGTTCACAGAACAAATCAAATGTCATGTTAACAACATCATCAATTCTTGCATCTTTTTTATCTATTTTATTAATAAATAAAATTGGATTTAAATTTTGTTTTAATGCTTTATCAAGAACAAACCTTGTTTGAGGCATAGGTCCTTCTTTAGAATCTACGATTAAAACTACTGTATCTACTGTTTTTATAATTCTTTCTACTTCACTAGAAAAATCAGCATGTCCTGGAGTATCTACAATATTAATTTTATAATCTTTATAACGAACTGAACAATTTTTAGAATAAATTGTAATTCCTCTTTCTTTTTCAAGATCATTACTATCCATTATTTGATGAACATCCATTTCACTTGTTTTTAATGCTCCACATTGACTTAATAAAGCATCTACTAATGTACTTTTTCCAGCATCAACATGCGCTACTATTGCAACATTTATTATTTTTTCCATCTTTACCACACCTTTTTAAATAACTACTAGATTATACAACAAAAATGCTCCTTTATCAAGAGTATTTTTTTAAAAAATTTAATTTATTTATTATTTCTTATTCTTTTAAATTTCTCACTTGAACTAGAATTTTCTAAGATAGTTCTTAAATCATATAAAAGTCTTAATTTTAAACTATCTTCTTCTATTTTAGAAATTTCATCATCTATATAAATATTATCTTCTCCAAAAATAATACTTTCAACTGTACCATATTCAAGTAAAAAGATTATTCTTGACATCATATTTAAATTATACTTATTAACAATAGATCTTTCTATATCATCAAATGTTAATCTTCTAACACTTGGATTATTTAAATATTCAAATCTTCTTGCATTGTATAAAGCCTTTATAAAACTAGTTGGTTCTATTTTTATATTAAAATAATTTAATATATCGTTATATATATCATTAGCATTTTCTATTTCACAAGTATCCATTAAATTTAATACTTCATTTGCTTTATCAAAAAGTCCAATTGTTTTATAAAAGTTACTTGCTTTTTTATAGAAAATATTAAAAGAAGTTCCTTTAAGTATTTCATAAACCATATTTTTATTAAAAAGATCTTGATATGCTTTTTTTATACTTTCTAACATATCATCATTTTTAGGAATAAGCTTATATTCTTTCTTTTTTTCACTTGCTTTAAAACTTTCCATACACCATGCATAATTATTTATAAACTTTTCATCATCAATACTTTTTTTACTATCCCATGTTGGGTCACATTCAAATACTCCATGAATATTATATTTTAAGTCACTTAAATAAACACCAACTGTAGCATGACCATCGTTTTTTTCTTCATTATAATAGTTTTTTACATATGTGTTTATACCTAAAAGATTAGCTAAGTTAGACATTATATTAGCATAACCAACACATACAATTTCATCTTCTTTTAATACTTTAGTTAAATCTCTTGAATAAGCTTCAGATAAAGAAGATTTTTTATATATTCTTTCTTTTACTAAATCATAAATATATATTATTTTTTCTAAAGGTGATAAATTATATGTTTCTATTTCTTCTTTAATTTTATATAGTTTATCCATTGTTTCAAAATATTCATCTACTAAAACATCTTCATATAAATTATATTTACTTCTTACATAAAATTTATTACCAAATTTTTCTTTTAATTTTTGTAAAGTTGAATATGATACATTTTCACTATCAATTATTATTTTCTTATTACTACTAAATAACATACTAATTTGATTAAAATTACTTTCTTTGCAAGAATTTATTACTATTTCATCAAATTCATCAAATGATTTTTTTATTATTTTTAAAATATTTTCATCTTTTTTTACAATTAATGCCTTTAATTTTTTATCAACTTCAAAGAAATTATTAGCTTTACCATTTAAGTATATTTCTAATATCATACAAAACCCCACCCTTTTTTGTTCGTTATTATAACACAAATATACTTATTTGTCAAAAAAACTTCCAAAATGGAAGTTTATTTACAAGTATATGGTGATTTATTATAGTTTTGTTTAATTGTATCTAAAGAAACTGTAGATAAATATTCTTTACTTGTTTTGGAATCTAAATCTACTTGTGATATTACAGTAATAACTTTATCATTTAAACTAACATTACAACTTTTATAAGTATCTTTATCTATAGTTTTACAAGTGTTTTCAAAATATGTTTTTAAAGCATTCATATCATAATCTACAAGATAGTTATATGTTGTTATATCATAATATGCTAGTAATGTATCCCCTTTAGTATCAAAATCATAAGATCTAGTAAATTCTACTTCAACAGCAGTTTTTCCATTATCTATTTCATTTAAGTTTTCTATTTTAGTTATGTAATAAACTTGATTAGTTGTAAAACTTTCTTTTCTTGAACATTCATATTTGTTGGTGTATGTTTTGTCTTTTTCTTTGTTAGTGTCACATCCTGTTATTAAAAATAAACTTATAATAGTTACAAATAAAATTAATATTTTTTTCATATATATTCTCCTTTATATAAGTATATCATATTACTTTTTAAAATACGCCTAAAATTAATAAAAAAAGTATCAATGTTAAAAATCGATACTTAAATAATCTATTTGGAGGGGCTAACCAGATTTGAACTGGTGATGAGGGTGTTGCAGACCCGTGCCTTACCGCTTGGCTATAGCCCCAAATAAGAACAAATTAATTATAACATTACTTTTTCTTTATAGCAAGTAGTTTTATATTAAATTTTATGTCATGTTAATGTAAAATATTTGTAAAAAAAAATTATATACTATATCTAAAATTGGTTATTTTTGATATAATTACTTATATATGATAATAAGGAGGTAATTATGTTAAAGAAAAGATTTTTATATTTATTTATATTAATTAATATATTAATTATGCAAAATGTATTTGCTTCCACTATCATTGGTACAGTTATTGATAAAGATGGTGTTAATATAAGAAGTGGCGCGGGTACAAATTACAATAAAACTGGTTATTTAGCATATGGTAAAAGTGTTACTTTAGTTAGTGATAAAAAATTTATTAATAGTGATATCAAAGAACAAAAAGAATGTGCTTATTGGTATCAAGTATATTTTAATAATAACACTAATAATTATATGTGTGGTGAATTACTTAGTATTACTAAATATGATTTATATTTTACAAACACAGTTTATGGTACAAGAATAAATGAAGATTATGCTACAGTTAGATCTACTCCTGGGGGAACATCAATTGACAGAATTTATTTAGGAACTGAAGTAAATGTAATTCAAAAAAGTGGCAATTGGTCTAAGATAAGTTATTATAATGGAAGAACAGGTTATGTTTATTCAAAACTAATTAGTAAATATGAAGATATTACGACAACTGATGAAGAATACGCTAAAGTATTAAAAGAAAAAGGTTTTCCTGATAGTTATATTCCTTTTTTAACTTATTTACATAAAAAATATCCAAACTTTATTTTTGAAGCTGATTTGGTTAATAAAAGTTTTACAACTGTTGTAAATGGCGAAACTAACAAAAATGCTCTTCAAACAAATGAAAGTGCCTATAGAGCATCAAATACAATAAGAGAAAACCCTAATTGGTATACGGTAAGTAGTCCAGTTAATGCATTTTTTCTTGATCCAAGAAATTATTTAACAGAAAAAAATATCTTTGTTTTTGAAAAGTTAAATTATGATAAAGATTATAAAAATTATAATGTTATTTTAAAAAACATGTTTGGAAGTAGTTACTTAGCAAATGATGAATATATTAACTATTATTTAAAAGCAGGAACATATGGAGCTAGTCCAATTCACTTAGCCGCTAGGACTATTCAAGAAGGTGGAAGTAACAGTAGTTATGCTGCGATAACAGGAACAGCCACTTCAACTGGTGGTCTAAAATATAGATCAAATAACTTAGATGGCTTTTATAATTTTTATAATATTGGTGCTTATCAAGATAATTATACAAGTAGTGCTGTAACACGTGGTATTGCTGTTGCAGCAGGACTTGTTGATAGTTATGAGGGAACACCATGGGATACAAGAGAAAAAGCTATTGTTTATGGTGGTAAATTTATTGCTACAGCATATATAAATAATAATCAAAATACATTATATTATCAAAAATTCAATACAAGTGATAAAGCCCACTTCCCTTCTTATACACATCAATACATGGCTAATATAATTGCTCCAGCTAGCGAAGCATTAAATTCTTATAATACATATATTGATAAACTAAAACTAACAAATGAAGAGTTTACCTTTATAATACCTGTATATAAAGATATGCCTAAAGAATTTACAACTCACCCTATCATTGGTGATAACGATAATAATTTAACATCAATCTCTATAAATGGTGAAAAAATCCAAAACTTTGATAGTGATGTTGTTGAATACGAAGTTTATATTAATTCAAATTTAGATAAAATTAAAATTGAAGCCACTAGTAAATCTAATAAATCAACAATAAGTGGAACTGGAGAAATAGAACTTAACAAAGAAGAAACTTTTAAAGAAATATCTATTATAGTTACAAGTGAAACAGGAAGTAAAAAAACATATAAAGTTAAACTAATAAGAAAAGATAATGAAACAAGCGATGATTTACCTATTGAAGATATCTTAAAAGATGTTGATGTTAAAATTAATGATTTATATTTAAGTGGAATTGGGGAAAACCAAAATGTTTCATATCTTATTAATCTTATAAAACAAGCTAATACTGATGTTAGTATAACTATTACAAATAAAGATAATTCACCTAACAATAGTATTTTAAAAACTGGTGATAAAATAACTATTAAAAATAATTCATATGAAAAGACATACACAATTGTTATCAAAGGTGATACGAATGGTGATGGTAAAGTAACTGCAGTTGACTTACTTAGAATTCAAAAACATATATTAAAATATACTACATTAAAAGACGAATATTATGAAGCATGTGATACAAACTATGATAACAGTGTTAGTCCTGTTGATATGCTTAGAATTCAAAAACATATATTAAAATATATTATATTAAAATAAAGGAGGAAAATTATGAAGAAAAAAATTATATATTTATTTTTAGGGTTATTTATAATGCCTATTTTAAATGTCAAAGCCGCAAGTGGCTATTATGACATATATACATCAAATAAAAAACCTAGTCCAGGTAGTACATTTACAGTAACAGTTAAATGTGTAAGTAAAACAAGTGAAAAAATAGGTTTATGTGAGTATACACTTGATTATGATTCATCAAAGATAAAATTAATAAGTGAACACGATACTGCATCTTGCCATGATGGATATTGTGCTTATAATGCTTTTAGTACACTAAGTGCTAAAACATTTACATTTAAAGCTATCGCAACAGGATACTCAAGAATATCTGTAAAATCTTATTCAATATTATCAATAGATACAGAAAAGCCTATTACAACTACTGTTGATCCTACTGCTGTTACAATTAAAAACCCTGAACCTACAAAGCCTGTTACTTATTCAACAAATAATAATTTAAAAAGTCTAACTATTACAGGTTATAATTTAGAGCAAACATTTAATAAAGATACTTTAACTTACACTGTTAAAGTCCCCTCTTCAGTTGAAGAAATAACTATTAATGCTACAAAAGAAGACTCAACTGCTAATATTGTTGGAACTGGCAAATTTAAAGTTAGCGAGGGAGAAAATAAATTTGATATAATTGTTACAAGTCAAAAAGGAACTAAAAAAACTTATACAATTAAAGTAACTGTTTTAGATGAAAAACCTATTGACGTTAAAATAAATAATAATACTTATACTATCATAAAAAGAAAATCAAGTTTAAAAATCCCAGAATCAGGATTATTTACTGATAAAGAAATAACTATAAATGATACTAAAATACCTGCATTATATAATGAAACTACTAATTATACTTTAATTGGTTTAAAAGATAATGATGGTAATAGTAATTTATATATTTACAATGAAGAAGATAACTCTTATACTCTATACCAAGAAATGATATTTAACATGGTTAAAGTAAATATTATTGATAAAAAAGTTGATAATTTAGAAAGTGAAAAAATAAATATAAATGATAATGAAATAACTGCATATAAATTAACAAATAACTATTATTTATTCTATGCTACTAATATTGAAACTTCTGCTACTAATCTATATATGTATGAAGTACATGAAGGAACAATTCAAATATTTAATAAAGATCTTGTAACTACATTTGAAAAAAAACTGGAAGATACAAAATATTTAGTTTATATTATGTCTGGATTATCTGTTTTATTTGGAATACTAATAATAATCGTAGCTACTTCTAAAAATAAAAAACATAAGAAAAAAGATAAAGAAAAAACTATTTTAAATGAAGATAAAAAAAGTAAAAAAGATAACAACCTTGAATGGACAAAAGAAGTAAAAAAAGTAGATAAAAAATTAGTCCTAGAAAAAGAAGATAAAACTAAAAGTATTAAAGAAGTAGAAAAAGATTTAAAAAAAGAAATCGATAAAGCAAAAAAAGAACTAGATAAGGAATAAACCTATCTAGTTTTTATATCTTTATTTATTTTCTTTTTGATTTGTTTTATCTTTTTCTTCATCAAAATTTAATTCTTCTTCTTTTTCATTTCTGTTCATAAAATAAACTATTAATGTTCCTAAAAGTACAATTAATGCTATTTTAAGAATGCTTGGTAATAAATTTTCTTCATTTTCCTTATTATCTTCTATATTCTTATTATCATCTTGTCTATTATCATTTGCTGGAGTTTTAGAAGGATTATTACTTGAATTATTACTATCATCATTTATACTATTATCTACATAAATAACTTTTGCTTCTTCTTCTTTTGGTAATTCAACATTAACTACTTTTTTATGTATTACATTTGATATTTCTTTTATATTAATCTTTTCTTTATTACTTAAATAAGAAATAACATCAACCATACTAAATATACTATCTTCTTCCATATCTTTAGTATCTTCATAACAAAGAGTAATTAATTTTTCATCATTTATAAAATCTTCTAATCCTATTATTCTAGTAGGATTAGTAATATCATTAACTTTTAATTTATCATTTAAATATGTAATACTATCAAAATCTAAATTATTAGATATATTTATATCAAATAATATACCAGTTACTACATTATCTGTTTTTAAAGTAATTGTATAATATATTTTATTATCTTCTTTTGTTGTTGTAATAACATAATTTGCAGTAGTAGTAATATCAACTTCCGAACCATTAACTTTATTATTTGCTATCATTAAATCTTCAAAATCAACTTCTAAATCACCATTTAAATCTAATTTAAATAAATCAACTTCATCTAATTCATCATTTTTTAATAATTTATCTCTAAATAAATTTATATCACTATTATCAAGAATAAAATCATTATTTAAATCCCCTCTTATAATAATTTCATAAGTACGAATTAACACATTATTTTTATCATATATTGATATTTCAAATTTACCATCATCATCTATTTCATACAAATTTCTATATATTATATTTTGCTCTAAAACTTCTTTTGTTATTTTAATTAATGTATCTATAATAAAATATTTTCCTTTTATTTCAAATGTTATATCTTCATTTTCAATATCCATATCATAAAAACTTAATTTAATTGTATATATTCTTTCTTTTATTTCTTTATTAATATAAGTTAAAGGTAATAATTCATATAATTTATCAATATTATCTTCTTCAGTTAAATCATTATTATCTATCATTTCTTCAAGATATTTAATAGCTAATTCTTTATTTAATTCATTTCTTTTTTCATTTATATTAGAAAGCAATGTATTAATAGTAGCTGTATCACTAGGTCTTCTTTCTAAATATGCTTCAATTTTAGCATTAAGTAAAACTAAATTATTTTCATTATCTACAACATCTTTTAAAACTGAAATATTATTTAAATTATAATAATTAGTTTTATCTATAGTTGTATCAACTAAATTATACTTATTATTTAAATCATTTAATAATACATCTAATCCTAATGCTATATAATCTTTATTATTTGATTTAAATGTGTTATAAATGCGATTAGCATCATTTTTAATATCATCTATTTTACTATCTAATTGTTTATAATTATCAATAGTAAATACAATACTTTCTAAATAACTTATTTTTTCTTTAAGTAATGTTATTACATCTTCATTATCTACTTCCATATTAGGATTATTACCTAATAGTAATTCATTATCTTTATATGTTTTACTATCATTTATTAAATTATTAATATACAATATTGTATTTTCTTTTTTTGTTTTTAAATTATTATACACTGTTTCATATTCTGTTATTTTATCATTATAAAAACTATTATATGCTACGATATTATCATTTAATGTTTTAAAATAATTATTAATTAAAACATTAGATATTTCATCTTTAGTTAATAATGTATACCCTACTTCATCTTTAGTATATTTAATATCTTCTAAAATATTAACATCAAGTAAAATATCACTTGAAAAATTAAGATTATATTCTTCTAATTTTTCATTAAAATAAGTTTCAATAAGACTTTTTAAAGATACTTTATTATCTAATAATAATTCATTCTCATTTAAAGTATTATTATCATTTTCAACATTTTTTTCTATTAAGTCAATAGCAAATTTAAATGTTTCATCATCTATATATTTTGTTTCATTTTTACTTACTTCTAATTTTGTTTTTAAATTATTATATGTAGTTTTAGTATTAGTTATATAATTATAAACATCACCACTTGTTAAAGCATTAACACACAAAGGAGATAGAAAACTACTTATCATTGAAATAAGCATCAAAATAGTTATAATTTTTTTTGTTTTTTTCATACGCAAATCCTCTTTTCTATTATTTATAATTTAATTATATAAATAAAGTATAAATATAGCAACTTTGTTTACACTTTTTTACAAAAAAACTTCAAAAACATTTAGTCTTTAAAGTTAATTTATTTATCAAATATTATACCCCAAGTGTATATGGTGAACTTGAAGTTCCATTTCCTCCGGTGATTTGTGCGGAAGATATTAGATATAAAACTGGCCGAACACCTTCCTGAGTGCCGGGCTGAGGGTCGCCGCTGTACACAAACCCATCCGAATTGACACGGAACGCACCGTAACCGCCACTGGCATTCGGAGTCAATAGCCACTCATCAATGCCTTTAAATAACCAGTTATTGTTTTTACATGTAGCATTATCATAATTAACAAGTGTTTGCGTACACTCATCACTTACTGCATATCCATAGTCACTGGCATACATTAGTCCTAGTTTCCCAACCCAACTATTTGGATTTGTTCCATAGAAAAATTCATTGCTTGTTGTATTTTGTATTTTTCTTTCATATTGATACATTACATCTTTTTGAATTTCAGATGTATTATACCCACCTAAATAATATTTTGTATTTCCTATCATACTTTTTGATGTACTATCTAAACTATTTAAATATGTTGTATTAAGTTCTGTATTTAATGTTGCTGGTCTAGCCCAATTATTTGAATTACTTGTATCCCAA
>URYZ01000029.1 GCA_900552235.1 uncultured Mycoplasmatota bacterium
TATTTCCTGCGGAAGAGGAGCGGTTGATGCAGGGGATATGCCGGTGGTACTGAAGATCACGATAGAGTAAATTATCGGAGAATAAACGGGGGATACTGTCGGAACTGTTCCGGCAGAAAAATACAGGAAAATCAGCAAAAACTTATGTATAACAGAAAGGTTATGGGGATTACACTATGGGAAACAAAAGATACACAGGAAACTGGAACTCTGTAAATACACATACCGTTCCAAAATGGTATGAGGACTGTAAATTCGGAATTTTTATTCACTGGGGAATTTATTCTGTACCGGCTTTTGCGCCACATACATGGGAACTGGGAGAAGTTGATTCCAAAGAGTGGTTTGCGGATAATCCTTACGCAGAGTGGTATTATAATTCTCTGAACATAGGAAAAGGCCCGACATATGAGCATCATATGGAAAAATACGGAAAAGATTTCAAATATGAAGATTTTATTCCTATGTGGAAAGCTGAAAACTGGGATCCGAAACAGTGGGCAGAGATTTTTAAAGAAGCAGGTGCAGAGTATGTTGTTTTGACAACCAAGCATCATGATGGATTCTGCCTGTTCCCGAGTAAGTATACACACTTTAACTCTGTGGAAATGGGACCGAAGAGAAATATCACCGGTGAGCTGACAGAGGCTGTCCGGGATGCAGGTATCCGTATGGGGCTGTATTATTCAGGACTGATTGACTGGCAGTATGCAAATGATCCTATTTTTGAGGATGATGATCTGTTTGGAACAGCCAGCCCGACATTTGCATATGCAGATTATTCATACAACCAGATGAATGAACTGGTAGATGATTATGCACCAAGCGTTTTCTGGAACGATATCGGATGGCCGAAACAGAGCGAAGAGATGATGCCGTATTTCCTGGCACATTATTATAACAAAGTGCCGGAAGGTGTAGTAAACGACCGTTTCAATGACCGTTACCATGACTTCCTTACCAAGGAGTACAAATCCGGTTCTGTGAATCGAAAAGAGAAATGGGAAATGTGCCGTGGAATGGGATTATCCTTCGGTTATAATGCCAATGAAGGTGATGACAAACTGATTTCTGTTCCGGATCTAATTTCACTTCTGGTAGGAACTGTTGCAAACAATGGAAACCTGCTTCTGAACATCGGACCAAAAGCAGACGGAACAATTCCGGAAGAACAGGTAAAGAGGCTGAAGATTCTTGGCGCATGGCTGAAAGTTAACCATGATGGTATTTATGGCACACGCTGCAGCGACCGCGAATCTGAGATGCTGGAGAATGGAATTGAGCTGCATTATACACAGAAAGAGGGAAATCTCAATGTGTTTGCAGATCATCTGAAAGAGGGAGCAAATGAGTTCCTGATCAAAGGTTATCATGGACAGCTGAGACCATTTGATCCAAGTGTTAAGGTAGAAACAACAGACACAGAAGAGGGTCTTCTGGTTAAGATTCCGGAGTACAGAAAAGAACTGTATGTAGTTGGACTTACCAACAAACTGTAATTAAGATTATAAGATAAGGGGAGGAATGAAAATTCCTCCCCTTCAGACTGTAGACAAACTTGGTGTTGGGTGTTATATCCAGCACCATTTTTCTTTTAAAACTTCTTTTCTTTTTATTTTCTTCAAAATCAACAAAAATCTGGCTGTATTCCAATCTCGTTTTTCCAGAATCTTTGCCAGTTTTTTCAAATTCATGCATGCAAAGGTAAGCCCGGCTTTCATTTCCATCCGTGCTTTTCCTACATACTGCGTATATCGAAATCCATGCTGTTCTTTAGCTGTACCGAAGATCCGCTCTATGGTTTCTTTTCTTAACTGGTAGATCTGTCTGTTTCCGATCGTGTGCCGAATGTCTTCTGCCACTTCCATGTATTCTTCCCATACATGACGTGTGATCAGTTTTACATGATCTTTGCTTTCTGTACATTTTGAAAGATATTGGCATTCAGCACAATGCTCACCGCAGCTTTTATACTCTTTATATCCATTTCTGTTTGTTGTACTGTATGTCAGTATATGTGCTCCCGGACATATATAACAATCATAGTATTCATCATATGCGAATTCGTGTTTTCCGAAAAAGCCTTCTTTGGTCTTGGGACGGGTATACGGAAAAAGTGGTTGAATTCCATCTTCCGACAGCTGATGGGCGATTGCCGGAGTTTTATATCCTGCATCTGCAACTACCATCTGTGGATTCAGTTTAGATATCTTATCGTATAATGCTTTAAAAGTACGACTGTCATGCTCATTACCAGGATGTACTGTATATCCAAGGATCCAGCCATGTTTATCACAGGCAGTTTCTACTGCATATGCAAAAACGTGTTTATGTTCACCCTTTCGAAACCATCCACTTTCCGGATCGCTGATGCTGCATTTTTGTGTTTTCACATCTTCAGGAAGTTCTTCAGATATAGAATCCTTATCATTTCCGGTTCCACCGGATGCAGGTGGCTGGTTATCATCTTTTTTCTTTAATGGCTTTTTTCCATGTGCCAGACGATCTTTTTCAATCTCTTTATTTAATTCTTCTTCAATATCATTTAACATATCTTTTAAATACATATTTATATTTAATAAAATATTATCTAATTTATCATTTAATATAGTTTTATAACTATTAATTAATTCTAATTTTAAACTATTTAAAATGGATACAAGTATTTTATATGTAGTAACATTATTCTTTAAATTATACATAATAGATAACTTGTAAATAAATAATTCAATATTTTTATCTATTTTATTTATTTCAAATGCATTTATTTTTTTTATATCATTTATTTTAGATTTATATTTACTTATTGAAGAATTATATTCTTTCATACTAAGAAGTGAATTAGAAAGTAATTTATCTAGTTCATCACTTAAATAAGTAATACTTTCATCTGTTTTATCTTCTACTATTGTAATGATATTTTTAATATTTAAGCAAAGATTATTTACTTCTATTTCATAATTATTATTAGAAAATAAATTATTAAATTCAATGTCTTCATATAATCTATTTTTAAATCTTGTTATTATAATGGAAATTTGTTTATTATATAAATCTTTATTAGATATATTATTACTATTCATAAACTCATCTCCTTTATATTCACTTATATTTTACTATAAAATCATGTTGTTTTACATATTTTACTTATATATTTACATATATGTTTACATAAATTCAATATAGACAAATGGAAAGTTTTATCGTATACTATTGTTAGAATAAAGGGTGATTATCATGGATAAAGGTTTTGATGACTTAAATTCTTTTTTAAAAAATAGTTATGAAAAAAATAAACTTAAAATAAAAAAGAAAAATAAATATTTCGTTATTTTAATAAACATAATTACAATTGTAACTTTAATTGGTGCTGGTATTGGCATAAAAAGTATAAATGATTATAAAGAAGAAATTAAAAAAGCAAAAGAATATGAAGAAAATATTGTAAATAATAAACCTACTTTAATTGAAAAAGAAGAAATTAAAAAAGATTTATATGACTTTACAGAGCTATTAAATACTAATTCCGATACAGTTGGGTGGTTAAAGGTAAAAAATACTAAAGTTGACTTACCTATTGTTAAAACAACAGATAATAAGTTTTATTTAAATCATAATTTTGAAAAGAGATATAGTACATTTGGTTGGGTATATGTTGATTATAGAAATAACTTAGATAATTTAAGCAAAAATATAATTATATATGGTCATACTTATAAAAATGATTTAATGTTTAGTAGTCTAAAAAACACTTTAGAAAAATCATGGTATGAAAATGAGGATAACTTAATTATTGAACTTAAAACTCCTAAAGATAATTATAAATATAAAATATTTTCTATTTATACAACAAAGAAAACTGATTCTTATTTAAAAACATCATTTACTAATCAAGAGTTTAGTAATTATATCAGAGATTCTTTAAGCAAAAGTATCAAAAACTTTAATACAGAAGTTAATGTTGATGATAAAATAATAACTCTTTCAACATGTTACTTAAATAGTAATAATAGACTTGTTATTCAAGCAAAATTAGAAAATTAAAACAGTAATTAAATACTGTTTTTTCTTATTAAATCAATTCTTTTTAAAGAATATACTAAATCGTCATAATTTGTATTTACCTCATCTAATTCTATTCTTATTTTTCTTAAGAAATTAAAATAGTTTGCAAAATCTTTTATAAATATTTTATAGTTTTCTAAAACTATTTTTTCTAAAGTTATGTCTTTTTTATCTCTTAGTAATAACCAATTATCATCTAAATCAATTAATTTTGGATTATTATTTTTATCAATTAGTACATTTGAATATATATCTGTTGGATAAATATATTCATTAAATAATTCATAAATATTATCTAATAACTTTACGAAAACATTATAAAATTCATTAGGATTACTTTTTAAAAATGTATCTATATCGCATGAATTTTTTATATAATGAAGAATAGTACCCACTAATAAGTCATTATATTTTACTATACCTAAGGGGAAGTTTGTGTTTTTTATATTTTTACTTCTTTTTTCTAACTCAATAAATTTTTCTTTTTGTAAATTTAAACTTTCCAAATATCTTTTTATATAATCTGGGATATCTTCTTCTTTTTCAAGGCCTAAAAGGCATGTATATTTTCTACTTATTTTTAATAATTCATTAGGATTATGAACTAGGACAATACCTGATGAAGTTTTTTTAGTTGTTAATCTTGGATATAAATTTATTGTTTTTTTATCAATAATTAATTCTTTCATCAAATCCACTTCCCTTTTAATGGTTTTTATTATAACAAATAAGGTATATAAAAGCAAGGATTTTCCTTGCTTATTTTATAAAATACTTATAGTTTAAATTGTGAATTATAAAGTTCTGCATAAAAACCATTTTGTTTTAAAAGTTCATCATGATTACCTTTCTCAAGTATCTTGCCATCTTTCATTACAATGATAAGATCTGCATTTTTAATTGTAGATAATCTATGTGCAATGATAAACGAAGTCTTACCTTTTGTTAAAATATCCATTGCTTTGCTAATTAATTCTTCTGTTCTTGTATCAACATTAGATGTTGCTTCATCTAAAATTAAGAAAGGTGTTTCTTTAATTAATGCTCTTGCAATAGTTAAAAGTTGTCTTTGACCTGCACTAACACTTGCTTCATCATTTAAATAACTATCATATCCTTCAGGAATAGTTTTAATGAAGTGATCTATTCCAACAGTTTTACAAGCTTTTTTAACATCATCTAGACTAACATTTTCTCTATTATAAATGATATTTTCTTTTATGGTACCATCAAATAACCAAGTATCTTGAAGAACCATTGTAAATAAATCATGGACATTTTCCCTTTTTAAATCTTTTATCGAAATATCATCTATTTTAATATCACCAGAATTTATGTCATAAAATTTCATAAGTAAATTAACCATTGTTGTTTTGCCACTTCCTGTTGGCCCTACCAAAGCTACTTTTTGTCCAGGTTTTATTTGAGCTGAGAAGTCTTTTATTGTAGCATCACTATTACCATCATATGTAAACCATACATCTTTAAACTCTAATTTTCCTAATACATTTTCAGGTAAAAGTACTTTTTTAGTTTTTTCTTCTTCCATTTCTTCTTCATCAAGAAGCTCAAATACTCTTTCACTAGCTGCAGCAGTTTGTTGGAAAGAAGACATTGTTTGTGCTATTTGACTAAGTGGAGATGTAAATAATCTAACATATGAAATAAATGCTATGATTACACCAAAACTTATTTTGTTATTAATTACAAGTAGCGCACCGACAATACAAACACATACATAACCAAAGTTACCTATAAACATCATCATTGGAGGCATAAGTCCTGATAGAAAACCACTTTTTCTTGTAGCATTAAATAATTTTTCATTTATTTTATTAAATCCATCTCGTGTTTCTTCTTTAGCATTATATGATTTAACAACACTAACATTAGAATAAATTTCTTCAATATTAGCATTTAAATTACCTAATTCTTGTTGTCTTTCAGTAAAATATTTTTGACTTTTTGATAAGACAATAAACATAAATATAAAACCAAATAAACTAGATACAATTGCTGTAATTGCCATTAAAGTGTTTGTTACAAACATCATTATAATTGTACCTATAAATAATGTTAAAGCACTCACAAAACTTGCTAAAGAATTATTTAATGATTGTGAAACTGTATCAACATCATTTGTAACTCTTGATAAAACATCTCCAACTTTATTTTTATCAAAATATTTTAATGGAAGTTTGTTTATTTTTATAGATATCTTTTTTCTTAAAGCTTTAGCAAATTTATTAGCTACAACAGTCATACTAATAGATTCAATATATGTAAATAAAGCACTTAAAATATATAATACTGTTAGAAAAATACTTATATCTTTAATCTTATTTAAATTCATCTTAGGTTTAACAAGATTTCTTATACTTTCAGGCATTAAATCAAGTTTAGAATATAAATCATTAACATCATCTTGTTTTATATCTTTAGCTATATTTAAATATTCTAATTGATCATTTATAGATATTTTTATATTATCTATTTCTATTTCTTTTAAATCATTATTTGTGTAATTAAAATATATTTGTTCATTTAAACTTGTAAAGTTTTCTTTATTAATCATTAATCCATTTGTTATTTCATCAGTTAAACTAGATAATTTATTAGGAGAAATAATTGATAAAATAGATCCAAATACTGCAAGAATTAAAGAAATTATAATTAATAATTTATATTTACTTAATTCTTTTATTAAACGAGAAAGAGATTTTTTTAAATCTTTTGGTTTAGAATTTTCTTTATTATTATGCATTTAACTCATCCTCCTTTAATTGTGATAATGCTATTTCTTTATAAACTTCACATGATTTTAATAGTTCTTTATGTGTACCTATTCCAACACATTTACCATTATCTAACACTACTATTTTATCAGCATTTAAAATTGTACCAATTCTTTGAGCAACGATTAAAACAGTAGCGAATTTAGTATATTTTTTAAGTTCACTTCTTAATGTATAATCAGTTTTATAGTCAAGAGCACTAAAAGAATCATCAAATATATATATTTCAGGATTTCTTGCAATTGCTCTAGCAATAGATAATCTTTGTTTTTGTCCTCCTGAAAGATTAGTTCCAGACCTGGCTACTAAAGAATTATATTTATTATCTAATTTTTCAATAAACTCACTTGCTTGAGCAACATTTGCTGCTTCTTTTATATATTTAGAAGAAGGTTTTTTACCATTTATTTTACCAAAACCTATATTAGAATTAATTGTTCCAGAAAAAATAACAGCTTTTTGCGGAATATAACCAATTTTATCATTTAATACTTCTTCTTTATATTCTTTTACATTAATATTATCTACTAAAACTTCTCCATCTGTTACATCATAAAATCTTGGAATAAGATTAATTAAAGTTGATTTACCACTTCCAGTAGAACCAATAAAAGCAACTGTTTCACCTTTTTTGATATCAAAAGATATATCCTTTAAA
The DNA here is from genome assembly GCA_900552235.1 of uncultured Mycoplasmatota bacterium. GTDB lineage: Bacteria > Bacillota_I > Bacilli_A > RF39 > UBA660 > CAG-611. The sequence continues at coordinate 7,519 of URYZ01000029.1, forward strand.
ACATATTCTTCAGCTTCAGGGTATTTAAATGATACATTTTTAAATGAAATTGTACCAACCTCTTTAGATGAAGTTATATTGCCCTCTTTTATTTTTACTTTTTTATCTAATACTTCATTTATTCTTTTAGCAGAAACTTGAGCACGAGGAAGCATCATAAATATCATAGCTAACATTAAAAAGGACATTATTACTTGCATAGCATAACTAGAAAAAACAATCATGTCTCCAAATAAACCTATTTTTGAAGCAAATGAAGCATCATTTATTAAATATGCTCCCACAAAATATATTGAAAGAGTTAGAAAATACATAACTAAATACATCATCGGAGACATAATAGCAAATGTTTTTTGATTAAACATTTGTTGCTTAGTAAGTGTAACATTAACATCATTAAATTTATTTTCTTGGTAATCTTCAGCATTAAATGCCCTTACTACTCTTATACCAGTTAAATTTTCACGTGTTACATTATTTAATTTATCAATAAGTTTTTGAACAATTTTAAACTTAGGTACAACAATTATACTAATAGTAATTAATGTAACAAGAAGAATAGCTACTGCAACAGCTGTTATAATACTCCATGAAACATTCTTATTTAAAATTTTTGTTATTGCCCATACAGCAGTAATCGGAGCTTTAATTAGAAGTTGAAGTCCCATTCCTAATAACATTTCTATTTGTGTTACATCATTTGTAGTTCTTGTAATTAAACTACTAGGATTAAATGCTTTAACCTCTTCCATACCTAAATCTTCAACTTTATTAAATAATTTAGTTCTAATATTCATTGAAAACTTACTAGATATATATGAAATAAAAAATCCTACGACTATAGAACAAATTAAACTTCCAAAAGCACATAATAACATATAACCACCATTAGTTATAATATCTTTCATCTTACTTCCTTCAGTTTGAACTAACTTTGTTATCGTAGCCATATAATCAGGCATTTTTAATTCTAAATCAACAGACAAAAAAATAAGCCCACAGGATATTAAAATCAAAAATACTTCTTTTTTTGTTAAATTTTTAAGTAATTTTATCATACAAATCCTCCCATTATTAATAATACGACATTACATTTTACTCTAAAAATATTAAAATGTCTACATATTTCACTTATATTTTACAAAAAAAATTAAAATATTATTCACCCTTTATTCTTAATATCATATAATAAATTAGATGTCAATAGTAAATGATGTTGATATCGAATTTATCATTTTTATTAAACGAAAAGAACTCAAAATAAATGAGTTCTTTTTGTATTTTATATACTTTATAATCCAAGTGTATATGGATCTGTTGAAGTACCTGTTCCACCAGTTATTTTAGCAGAAGATATTAGATATAGGAGTGGCCGAACGCCTTTCTTGTAGTTGTTGACATAGTCGCCGATGTAGACGAAGCCACTGCTATCTAGATTAAGCGCGCTGTTAGGATCGTAACTGTCCTGAGGCAAATGCCATTCATCAACTTTTAAATTATATAACCAATTTGTATTATTACATGCACTTATGTCTTTTGTTGATGTTTCTGGTAAATCACCAGTATCAGTAAATTCAATCATAATTTTATTTTCGCAAGTTTCGCTTGCATAAAAGTAATCACTTGAATACATTAAAGCTATTTTTCCAACCCAACTATTTGGATTTGTTCCATAATAGTAACATTCTGTTCCAAAATAATATGTGTCATTACCATTTTTAACAGCTGAACAATTACCATTTTGTGTCTTTCTTTCATAACTATATAGCTGTATTCCTGTTGTTTGAGACACTTTTATCAAGTCTTGATCATCTAAACCTTCTACTCCTAACCCGCCAAGATAATATTTAGTATTTGACATTAAACTTTGTGATGTACTATCTAAACTATTTAGATATGCCCCATTTAAATATGTATTTAATGTTGCTCCTGTCCAGTTATTCATTACTTTATTTGTATCATCACATATATAATCACTATTTGCATCTGTACAATTATTCCAATAATTATCTCCTACACTTTCATTTCTTATTAGTTTAATACGATATTCTATCTTACCTGTTCCATCATCAGTTGGGAATACTCCAAGTATTCTCCATGCTTCATTATTAAATTTTACATAATTTTTTGGACTTGCTCCTCTATATCTATATTCTGTTATATCTTTATCATTTCCTATTTGAAGTGTTGAATCAGCAGGATGTGTTATTGTGTATAATCCACTACTATTAGAATTATTTGTTAATTTACTTAATGTTAATGCTCCATTTGTTAATGTTATTGTGGATGCTTTTTCTTTTATAGTAATTGGTGTATCTACTCCCACTACTTTTACTTTAAATTTATATGTTTCTTTATTTGTTTCTTTTATTGTAGTTGTTTCATTTTTTATTGGTAATATATAACTTTCATCTATCCATGCTGTTAAGG
>URYZ01000030.1 GCA_900552235.1 uncultured Mycoplasmatota bacterium
TAGGTAGTAATAAACTACTAACTGATTTAAGTATACCATGAAAATAACTAAAATTTACAAAAAATTGATAATAATTATTAAGCGGGATAAAGGGAATGATAGCACTACTATATTTAATGCCATATAAATAAAAGTTCTATAGTGCTATCATTTCTTATTTTGCACTTGCAAAATCGGGTTAAAAATATGGAAGATTTCTACCATACTTCTTTTTAAAGGTTTATAAATAAAGGAGATTTTTAGCAAAATAAAAAAGCCATAACTTGGATGTGATGCCAAAATTATGACCAACACTTGGATGTTAATAATTAATATTAAGTTCTTCTAATATTTCCTTATATTTTTCTGTAGGAAATAGAATTGGTAATATTTCTTCTACAACTTGTTTATTATTTATGATTTTTTTCCACGAATTTTTTGAAACGTTTTCTTTTAATTCTTTTTTTGTTTCTTCCCAATTTTCTTCAAAATTTAATTCAATTTTATTATCTTCAGATAATTTCCATTTAAATAAATATTCAGTCATTTCATCCCAAATTGCAACTTTATCAAGATATGATGTAAACTCATCACCATAGAATAAATGTAATTTGACTTTATCTTCATGAAATTGTTGCATTTGATTAGAATAGTATCTTTTGTTTTTCACTAAAGTTTGATCAACGAACCACATACCAGCTTCTATTTCTTTATTTGGATATGTTTCTTTTAAATATTCAACTTTTTTTATAAAATTTTCAAACTGTCCTCTCTTTTTAGTCGAATCGTGATCATCCCTCATTTTTTGTTCAATCATAAAGATTTTATTATTATATTCAAATAATTGATCAAATAAAATTGTTTCACCTTTATAAGTAGCTCTCTTTGGTAAATTCTTGTAATACTTACTCAAATATACGGTAATAATATCTTCAACAAAATCTCCAAAACTAATTTCGTGTGATTGAGTTATATTTTGTATCAATTTTAGTTTTGGTGTAGTTGGTCTAAATATTCCAATATACCTATCAGAATTGCTTGCTACTTTATTAATTAAATCTGCTTTTGCATTTTTATACACCATCTTTTTTAACTCATCTACAAATTCATTATAATCTAAAATATTAACCATGTTTTACCTCCATATTATTATATCTATATCTTAATTCATCAATTGAAATAAGTTCGTTTTCTTTTACATAAAAATAGTCCCACCCATTATTATTTGTTTTTTTTAGATATTTTGCAGACATTTTATGTATAGATAATACTTCGTCATTATCATAGACATTCCCATCAATATTTACTTTACATATTTCAATTCCATCTTTATTATATAAAGATTGATTTTCTTTTACCATTCCAGATTCAACGAGTTTTTTCATAGGAACCTTGGGTGGCTTTACTTCAAGTTTTAAATTAGTAATGTCATCGTTTATTGGAACTATTTTATTAATTCGTTCTTCTGCAGCTTTATTATAGCTATGCTCTCTTTCAATACCAATATAATTTCTTCCTAACAATTTAGCAATTGCACCAGTTGTTCCTGTACCAAAAAATGGATCTAGCACAATGTCATTTGGCTTAGAAGTAGATAATATAACTTTATACAAAAGTTTTTCTGGTTTTTGAGTTGAATGTATCTTTTTACCATCTTCACCCTTAAGTCTTTCATTTCCAATACATATTCCGATATCCCATACACTTTTATCTTGCTTTTCATTATTTAAATACTTCATAGTTTTATAATTAAATGTATACTTAGATTTCTTAGATTTTGTGCACCATATTAAGGTTTCATGAGAATTTTGAAATCTAGTACCAGCAAAATTTGGTGCAGCATTGGGTTTAGACCATATAACATCATTTAAAATCCAATAATCTAAATTTTGCATTATATAACCAAGTCTATATATATTTTGAAATGAACCAATTACCCATATAGAACCGTCCTTTTTTAATACTCTTTTGCATTCCTTTAACCACTCAAAGCAAAATCTATCGTACTCATTATAACTTGAAAATTTATCCCATTCATCTTCTACGCCCTGAAACTTTGTCCCATCAGTTCTATGTAGTTCACCCTCTGTTTGCATAAAATAAGGAGGATCAGCAAATATTAAATCGACACTCTCATCAGGTATTTTTTTAAGATTTTCAATCGTATCTCCCTCAATTATTGTATTTTTAATTTTATTTATATCATAATATTTTTCATCTGTTATTTTCATTTTTTACCTCCTAATAAGCTACTATAATTATACCATTAAAATTTAAAAAATGCTAGGTATCAAGCATTTTTTGTTAAAATATTTAATATAGGAATAATAATGTAAACCGTCATAAAAATAATTGCTAAAAACTTTTCATAGGTTGATAGGGGTGTTAATATTGAAATTCTTTTCCATTCCTCTTTATATAAATTGCCAAATTCTTTTTCCATTTCATTAATGATATCAAATTTCACTTTATTTCTTTTGCAAAAATTAATAATTGTTAATAACCAAACTAGGCATATTATTAATCCAACAAAAGATGTAATAATTGTTTCAACTAAATTTGGCTTTTGAAAAAGAATATATGATAAAAAGGCGAGATTAATTGTTAAATATATGTTATTTTGTGTAACTCTTTTTTCACTATTCTTTTCAGCAGACTCTACAAAAATTTTATATTGTTCAAATCTATATTCTTTCATATTATAAGCTATCAATCCAATTTTTGATATTATTCCAACTCCAATTTACAGTTAGAATGTTATTCATTTCATCTGGCAAATAAGAATTGTATTTTTCATCATTGTGTCCCCATATTCCTCTACATGGTATTTTTTCTTCTTTAGCACATTTTATTTCCCAAATTTGTCCCGAAGCTTTTTTAGTATTTTTTGTAATAATGACTAATACACCATCACAACCTTTAATTTTAGTTCTGCATTTTTCCTTCCAGTCTGTTTTCCATGGCTCCTTTACTGACATATCAACAAATTCAAATGGTGATTTATCAAGTTTTGATTGACCTACAATGAAATCTCTTAAATTCGCATCTTCAATTGGAAAACTTATAAATATTCTTTTAGCCATAACCAAATCCTCCTTTTTTAAGCAAGTTACTGCTAACAATTAAATTATACTATAAAATTTTTAAAAAGTCTAGGTATCAAGTGAAAAATGCAATATTATTAGATTAACTTTAAAGTAAAGCTACATATAATTGTTTATTTTATTTTTTAAAAATATTCTTATATAGCTGTGTTCCATTTGGATTTCTTATATTTGATAAATTAATAGTGATTATTCCGAGTTTTAATTTGTTACTTTTAAACTTATCATTTTCTTTTATAGGTATTATTCTTCTTATTATTTCTATATCGTTTTTAGGTGTAAATGATAAATTAGTAAAGTCTTTATTCGGTATAACTTCATAATAAAATAATTAACACCATACATTTCTTTTAATTTATTAACATAATTTTCTATTTCAATTCTAGTTCTAAAACTATTATGTGCTAAAGGTATAGGAAATTTATCCTCATCCATAAACATAAATAAATCAAGTGGAGTGTCATAATTATTGTGATAAATGATAATCAATTAAGTCATAATAAAATGAGTTTCTTAAATTTAATTTTTTAATTTCTATTGTTGTACCTAACGTTTCTATTTCTATGTCATCAATATATTTAGAAATCAGTTTTTGTTTATTGGTTTTATCTAAATGATTCCAACGAACAAACAAATCAATTATATTTTCAGGGTGAAGATAATCTTCTATTTCTTTTTTGTCTTTAATAAGCAATAAATCATCCATAGTAAAGTTTAAATTTTCATACTGTTTACTATCTTGTTTTTCTAATACTTGTCTTTTATATTCTATTTGTTTTAATTCATTATCAAATTCATCAAGTTTAACTATACCTTTAATGTATGCTATTTTAATCCTATCTTTTTCCTTATCTAGTTCTTTTAATTCTTTTGTTTCTATATTTAACATAAAATCAACTCCTTTACATAACAAAAAAACTAACTATTTCTAGTTAGCGTTTATTACTCTCAGAAGTTAATTTCCGAGTTTCCTATCAATCTGGAGCAAATGACGGGAATCGAACCCGCATCCTAGCCTTGGCAAGGCCATGTTCTAACCATTGAACCACATCTGCAATAACAATTATTATCTTATCAAAAGATTAATAAAAAATCAATTGTTTTATAAATTTTTTTAAAATATTTGTGATTTATATTAACAAAAAAGAGAAATTTAATCTCTTTTTTGTTTTGTTCTTGTAATATCTTTTTCTTCACGTACTTTATTATTTATATCAAGCTCAATTATTGAATCACATATTTTATATCTATAAAAATTTTTAATATCGGTATAATCGTTTTCATTATTTGCTTTATTCATAGCTTTATGATATTCAGTTCTTTCATTTACCTTAATATATATTGGAGGTAAATTAACATCTTCGATTAATTTATTAATAAAACCTCTTATTACACGACCATTACCATCACTAAAGGGATGAATTTTTATAAGTTTACACTTGATTTCAATACACTTGTCTAAGTAATCAAGTAAAATATTAGGATTTTTACTTTCTCTAACATTTTTAGAACTATTTATTAATACTAAAATTTCTTTATTTATTTCTTCTAGTTTTGGCCTAATCATACTCCATTCAGAAAGATCTGTTCCTGTACCTGGCAAATAAACATCAAAGTTTCTAAATGTACCAGCGCATTCTGGATGAGGACTTGTTTTAAATAGCATTCTGTGTAAATCTAGTAAAGTATAAACATCAAACATATAATTAATATCACTTGAATGGATATATTCATACATGTATTTAAGTCCTTCAATTTCAACTTTTCCATGAATATCGTTTTTATTTACTTCTTCAATTTCACTTTCATTTTTTATATATTTATTAACAAAAGCAGTTTTGATTTTATCAAACTCAATTGTATCCCAATTTATTAAATAATAAGCTTTTATAAGTGTTGTAGGTATTTCTGCATCGTTTGAATATAATTTATTTTTACTTTTTCTGTATTTATATCCAAGAAAAGATTCTTTTATAAAAAACATTGGATCAAGTCCCGAATTAATAAATTTGGTCATTAGTTTCATTGCTTCTTCCATATATACCTCCATTTGATGCTAAATTATACCATTTTTTTTAATAAAAGTCAATTTGTTTATTGTTTTTTTAATAATAGATAACGAAAAAACTTTAGAATTACATAAAAATTAATACAAGTAACCCCATGATAAAACAATAAATGGAAAAATAAATTAATTTTTTCTTTTTTATTATATTAATAAACCATTTTGTAGCAAAATAAGTTGTAATAAAAGAAAAAATGAAACTTAAAATATAAGAAATATATAAATTATTAAAATTATTACTAGTAGTAAAATCTTTTATTCCTAAGATAAAACTAGCTATACTTATTGGAAGATAAAGCATAAAAGAAAATTTAACTGCATCTTCTTTTTTTATATTCCTTAGTAATCCTCCGGTAAGTGTAGAACCACTTCTTGAAATACCAGGAAGAAGTGCAACTCCTTGAAATAAACCAATTATAATACTATCCTTATAAGTAATGTCATTATCATGCTTTTTTCCATCTATTTTTCTAACTATAAAAAGTGCTAAAGATGTTATTAATAAAGCTATACCAATATATTTAACATTTGTTGAAATAAGATCAATTTTATCTTTAAATAAAAGCCCTAATATTCCCGCAGGAATACATGCTAAAATAATTAGTAAAATATATTTAAAACTATAATAATATTTATAATTTTTAGTTTTTAAATAATTAATACTATCTTTAATTAACTTTATTATATCTTTTCTATATATAAAACTTATTGCTAAAAAAGAAGCAAAGTTAACTATTATTTCAAAGTTTAAATCATTTAAAGAATCTAAATTAAATAAATTTTTAAAAATAACTAAATGCCCACTTGAACTAATTGGTAAAGGTTCAGTTAATCCTTGAATAATACCAAGAATTATATATTTTAATTTATCTAACATAAGTTTCACCTAATAAAATATATTAATAATTTTAAATAAATATTAAAAAAAATATTGTATATAATAAATTATAGGGTGACTAATATGATTTATATATACGATGTTTTACTTAATTTTAATACTTCTTTAATTGAGTTTTTTGAATGGGAAGAAAATGATTTAATTAAATATGTAAAAAAACTTCCTATATATAAAGTAAGTGATGATTTTTTATATAATTTAGTTAAAAATGAAATAAAAGTAAGTGATGATTTTTTAAATGAAATAAAGGATAAAACATTATTTGAAGAAAAAAGTGAAGAATTTAAATATTGCTCTTTATTAACAAATAATAAAATAGTACTGGGAGTTTTATTTAATGAATTTGGTAATGTTTTATATTTATCAAGACTTCTTATTGAAGAGGAAAAAGAAATACTTACGATAGCAAATAGATTAAGTTTATATCATATAAATTATGAGATATGTAATTTTAATAATGAGATAAGTGATAATTTAACAAGAAAAGAAAGAAATATAAAAAACAATTTATTAAATAAAATAAATGATTTATACAAAAACAATGATTATGAAAAATTAAGTTATTTGTATTATGAATATTTTAATAAAATAGGAAATAGTAAAGAAGAAATATATAATAATTTAATAAAAAGTATAAATAATTTTAATCCTAAACATAATATTTTATATAATATATTAAAACTATCTGAGCAAAAATAACTTTGCTTTTTATTACCCATATTTGCTAAAAATTATAAACTATGTTATACTACTCTCGTAGTAATTTATGGGGGGGAAAAAGTATTATGAAAGAAAAAACAAATTATCCATCAGTTGATAAAACACATTTACAAGGTATAAGTAATTTTAAATTACATCCATTTATACCTAATATGAGTGTATATAACAGTATTAAATTAATGAATATACCTTATATGAATAATATTGCTATAGATTGTTTAGATTTAAGTTTAAATTATAAAGAATTAATTAAAAATTCTAATGTTATAGCAAAATCACTTATTGAACTTGGAGTAAAACCTGGTCAAATAATAACAGTATGTATGTCAAATTATGCTCAAGCTGTAGAAATCTTTTTAGCAGCAAATAAAATTGGAGTTACTGTATCATTTATTAATTCTTTTGCTAAAAAGGAAGAAACTATTAAATATTTAAATTATTTTGAATCTCCTATTTTTGTTAATTATAATAAAGATGAAGATTATAATAGAGAGATTAAAGGTAAAACAAAAGTAAGAAATATAATTACGTTAGATAAAAATGATTTAAATAGAAAAGACTTTAATAAAATAAATGGTAATTTAATTGGTTATAATGATCTTGTTACATTTAGTGATTTAGGTTTAATTAGTGATTTTCAAAGAGGATATTTTAAAACTAATTTTAATGGAAATCAAGATGCTTTAATTTTATTTACAAGTGGAACAACAGGAGAACCAAAATCTGTTTTAATAACTAATAAAAATATTTTAGCATCAGGTATTTATACTAAAAACACATGCGAAATAAAACCAACTGCAGATGAAAGTTGTTTAGTTTGTGTACCATTTTGTTATCCATATGGTTTTGCAACATCTGTATTAATGAGTTTATTATGTGGAAGAACTGCGATTTTAGCACCAGATTTATCAAAAGATAATATCGAATATTTTATGAAGAAAAATCCTAACATTATTTTTGGTAGTCCAGCACTTCTTGAACTTATAAAAAGAAATGTTAGTGATGGTGTTGATTTATCATCATGTAAAGATTTTATTACTGGAGGAGATTTCTTATTTCCTAAAAATAGAAAAGAGGGTATCGAATTTTTTAAAAACCATAATTCAAATATAGGAATTTATGAAGGTAGTGGTAATGCTGAGGGACTTGGAACTCTTACAAGTTCATATGTAAAAAATCCAAAACCAGGAACAGTAGGAAAACTTCTTGTAGGTAGCGATGCTATTATTATTGATGAAAACGGTAAAGAACTTAAATATAATGAAGAAGGAGAACTTTGTGTAACAGGAGATCATATATTTAAAGGTTACTTTAAACATGAAGAGCAAACAAAAGCAGTTAAATTTATGTATAAAGGTAAAGAATACTTTAAAACAGGAACTCTTGGTACATTAGATGAAGATGGATTCTTTACTTTAACAGGTAGGGCATCAAGATATTATATAATTTCAACATTAAATAAAGTATATTGTGATAAAGTTCAAAGTATTATATCTTTAATAGATGTTGTAGAAAATGCATGTTTTGTAGGAAAAACTGATGATGATATGTTGTTTACGGGTAAAGCATTTATTGTTTTAAAACCAAATGTTCCTAAAACAGAAGAAACAAAAAATTATATTATGAGTGAATGTGAAAAGCAATTTGTTAATCAAAAAGGTGAAACAGTTCAACTTGAACCTTATGAAATACCAACAAGTATTACATTCTTAGATGAATTACCAAGGAAAGAATCATCTGAAAAAATAGATTATAAACTTCTTAATGAATTAGCAGAAGAAGAATATAAATTAGAAAAATTAGAAAGAACTAGAAAGTAATTTCTAATTTTTTTATTTTAAATACTATTTATTTATGTTATAATTTAAGTATAATAAAATAAAGGTTGGTGTTATGTATGGGAGCAGGTATGGGTACTGGAATATTCTTCTTACTTGAAGCAATATTTTATATGGTTTTATTAATGATTATATACTTTAATAAACCAAGATTAAAAACAAAAGATAATAATGTTTATTCATTTTTAATTGTGGTAGCAATTTTAGAACTTTTAACAGAGCTTTTCCTTGATATCATAGGTCCAAAATATCAGACACTTGGCTTTTTAAGTGTTTTTGTAGCAAAGTTATTTTGTGCTTTACTTCTTTTATGGATTACAACATTATGTTCATATGTTGTAATGGTATCTTTTGATATGAAGAATAAACAAGAAAAATTTGAAAAAGTTAAAAAAATATTTTATGTTATTTTTATAATAAATATGATAGCTATATTTGTTTTACCAATAGATTTTGTTTATTTTAAAGAAGCTGGTTATACAACGGGACCAGGTGTTAATCTTGTTTATATATTTTCCTTTGTTTTCTCTTTTGTTGGGGTAGCATGTTTAATATGGAATATAAAAAATATAAGAAATAAAAAGTTTTTACCAATGTTAATCTTTTTAGTTCTTGGTGGTTTTTGTTCGTTTATACAATTTAAAGAACCAGGACTTTTACTTGCTGTACCAGTTCATGCTTATATAACTTTTATTATGTATTTTACAATAGAAAATCCTGATATGAAAATGGTTGAAGAATTAGAAAAAAATAGAAAATTAATCGATAGAAATATCGAAGAAAAATCAAATCTTTTATTTGAATTATCACACGAAGTAAGAGAACCTTTAAAAAAGATTAATGAAATAAGTTATAATTATAAAAATACAAATAGTGTAGAAGAGTTACAAGAAAGTTTAAAAGAAATAAATGAAAAAGCAAATGATATGTCTTTGTTAGTAAACGATATTT
>URYZ01000031.1 GCA_900552235.1 uncultured Mycoplasmatota bacterium
GATAGAAAGTGATACTTCAAAAACTTAAGTGATTAATGCACGAAAGTTTTTGAAGTAATTTTTTTAATAAATTTATATAAAATACTTAATATGTATTATTTATCATAAGTTTTTTCTTATTATATTAATTATTTTAATTGTTATATAAATATATTGGACACCACATGCTATTATTAAAGGCCACATATTTATATCAAGGTATGTTAAGGTAAATAATAAACTTGTTTTTATAATAACAGCAATTATATTAATTTTCATTAATTCTTTTGATTTATCCATAGCTTGCATGCATATTGATAAAGGGTTTAAGATATAAGATATTAAAAAGATAATTGATGTTATTTTTAAATAATTTGATCCTAGGGTAGTATTAAATAATAGTTTTAAGCATTCTTTAGGGAATATAAATAATATTATAGTGAAAATAGCACCTATAATTAATGATAAATTACATGCAAGAAGTAGTTTTCTTTTTGTTTCTTTATATTTTTTATTTGCATAGCTTTTTGTAACAGCAGGAAGTAAAGCATTTGATATTGCACCACTTAAAAAATTTGGCATCATAACCATTGGTAAAACATAACCTGATATTATTCCATATTCTTTAGTTATATAAGTTGTTTGATATCCTAGTTTTAGAAAAACAAATGTAATAATAATGGGTTCTAAAAATAAACCAATTGATGAGATTAATCTTGATGTTGTCGTGGGAATAGATATAGAAAATATATCTTTAATATTATTTAAATCAGGTTTTATGTCATTTTTATTTATTTTTGTTTTATTAGGCATAAATAAAAGAAGTGTTACAATACCTAAACTTTCACTTAAACAATTTATAAATACAAGTCCTGATACGGCATAACTTATGTTTATTTTTAATAAATAGGGTATTATAAATATAATGGATATTATTCTTGTTATTTGTTCTATCATGTTGGATACTACATTTGGAAACATTTTTTCTTTACCAAAGAAGTATCCTTTTATAATACTTGATGTTGTTATAAAAGGAAGTGTTATACCAATAGATATGATTGGATAATAAAGTATTTCATTATGGAGTAAATTATTAGCTATAAAGGGTGATAAAATAATTATAATAATAATTAAAAATATATTAAAAATAATAGCTATGGGAAGAAAACCTAAAACTAATTTTTTATTATTTCTTGTTCCTTCTGCGACAAGTTTACTAATAGCGGTAGGTAAGCTAAGGGTAGCAATTGTAATAAATAAATTAAATGTTGGTAAAACTAACATATAAAGACCTAAACCATTTACACCAATTACACGTGTTGTAATAATTCTTATAACCATACTAAGAATTTTAGTAATAAATCCTCCTAATGCTAAAATTAATGCTTTTTTTATAAATTTTTCTTTCATTTATTTCACCTAAATAATTATATGAATAAATAGTAATAAAAAACATTAAAAAGTTATTCCAGTGTACTGGAATAACTTTACAAAATATAAATAATAATATATAATGTAATAAGAGGTGAAATTTATGTTAATAAGAGAAAAATATTTATCAAAAATAAGAGGCTTTTATGAAGAAACATCGCTTATAAAAATTGTATATGGAATGAGAAGAAGTGGAAAAAGTGTTATTTTAAATCAAATTATGGATGAGATAAAAGCAAATGGTGTAAAAGAAAATAATATAATTTATATTAATTTTGAATCTTTGAAGTATGATTTTATAAAAGATGCTAAAGATTTATATGAGTATATTGAAAAACTTACCGAAAATGATGATAAGTATTATGTTTTTTTAGATGAAATCCAAAAAGTTGAAAATTTTGAAAAAGGTATTAACTCACTTAGAATAACAAATAATTATAGTATATTTATAACAGGATCCAATAGTAGAATGACTTTACTTGAGTTATCTACTGATTTATCAGGCAGGTATGTAAGTTTTAGAATAAATCCTTTATCTTTTAAAGAGGTGGTAGAATTAACTAACACAAAAAAAGATAAATATGAAGAGTTACTTTTTGATATATTTAAATGGGGAAGTTTGCCACAAAGGTTTTTATTTAAAAGTGATGATGATAAGATGAGTTATTTATCAAGTGTTTATGATTCAATTATATTAAAAGATATAATTGAAAGACTTGGAATCAAAGATGTTACATCTTTTAGTAAGGTTTTACAATATATTTTAGATACAGAAGCAAAGGAGTTTTCTAGGGATAATGTAATTGAATTTTTAAAAAAAGAACATCATGAAATAGCTAATGATACTTTATATAATTATCTTGAAGCGTTAACATCTACTTTTATTATGAATAAAGTATATAGGTATGATTTACATGGAAAAAGTATTTTAAAAACACTAAATAAGTATTATGCTAATGATCTAGGAATAAAGCAAATAAAAACAACAGGAGATAACATTAATTATTCTATTTCTTTAGAAAATATAGTGTATAATGATTTAATTGGTAAAGATTATAAAGTATATATAGGAAAAACAAAAAAAGGTGAAATTGATTTTGTAGCTACAAAAAATAATATTACTAAATATATACAAGTATGTTATAAGTTAGAAGAGGAAAGTACAATAGAAAGAGAGTTTGGTGCTTTTAATGAAATAGAGGGTAATAATAAATATGTTATATCATTGGATAATGAGGATTATTCTAAAAATGGTATAAAACATATAAATATATTTGATTTTTTAATGAATGATGATTTTTAAAAGTTATTCCAGTACACTGGAATAACTTTTAAATAAAAATTGTTATAGTGTTTCTTATTAAATTTATAATTATTATTTATATTTATTTATTACTGGTATATAAAAATCTTTAAAATCTAATAATTTTACTCGAAAAATAATAGTTTTTTTGATATAATATTAATTGAGTTTAGGAGTGAAGTGCATGAAAAGAAATGAAGTAGATAAAAGCAAGTTATCACCAATGATGGTTCAATATATGGATATAAAAGATAAATATGAAGATGCGATTATCTTTTTTAGACTTGGAGATTTTTATGAAATGTTTTTTGAAGATGCAATTTTAGCATCTCATGAACTTGAGTTAACTTTAACAGGTAAAAATTGTGGCTTAGAAGAAAGAGTTCCTATGTGTGGTGTTCCTTTTCATTCATATTTACCTTATCTTGAAAAACTTGTTAACAACGGACATAAAGTGGCTATTTGCGAACAATTAACAGATCCAAAACTAAAAGGTATGGTTGAACGTGGTGTTATCCAAGTTGTTACTAAAGGAACTTTAATGGAAGCAAGCAGTATTGATGAAAAAACTAATAATTATGTTGGCAGTATTTATGATTATAATCATTGTTATGCGATAAGTTATACTGATGTAACAACAGGTAGTTTTTATACTGAATTATTTAGTTATGATATAGATAAACTTATTAATGAAATAATAAGACTTGATATAAAAGAACTAATTGTAAATGATATAATAGATAGAAAAATAATAAATACTTTAAGAGAAAATTATAATATTTTAATTACAATAAGTAATAATTTATTAGAAAATGATACTTATAAATATATATATGAAGATATAAAGGATATAAGAATTGTTAATTCCGTAAAACATTTACTTAATTATTTAAATGAAACTAAAATGGGTAATCTTAGTCATTTACAAAAAGTAAAAGTAATAGATAAAAATAAATATCTTGAATTAGATATTTATTCTAAAAGAAATCTTGAACTTGTAGAAACTTTAAGATTAAAAGAAAGAACTTATTCTTTACTTTGGTTACTTGATAAAACTAAAACTGCGATGGGTTCTAGAACACTAAAAACATATATTGAAAATCCTTTAGTAGATAAACATGAAATAGAAAGAAGATATGATTATATATCTACTTTACTTACAGAATTTATTTTAAAAGAAGAATTAAGAGAACTTCTAAATAATGTATATGATTTAGAAAGATTATGTGGAAGAATTAGTTATGGTAATTTAAATGCAAGAGATTTAATTCAATTAAAAAATTCAATTAAAATGCTTCCTCATATTAAAAATATTTTAGATGAAATTAAGTTTGATAAAAATTTAGAAACACTTGATGAATTATATACTTTGCTTGAAATGAGTATTAATGAAGATAGCCCAGTTAGTATAAAAGAAGGAAATATAATTAAAAAAGGTTATAATAAAGATCTTGATGAATTAAAAAGTATGTCTTCAGGTGGTAAAGATTTTATTCTTGCTCTTGAACAAAAAGAAAAGGAAAAAACAGGAATTAAAAACTTAAAAGTAGGTTTTAATAAAGTATTTGGTTATTTTATTGAAGTTCCAAACGGTCAAAAATCTTTAATAAAAGATGAATATAATTATACAAGAAAACAAACTCTTTCTAATTGTGAAAGATATATAACTCCTGAGTTAAAAGAAAAAGAAGATTTAATTTTAAATGCTGAAGAAAAAAGTATGGCTATGGAATATGATTTATTTATTGAAATAAGAGATAAAGTTAGAACTTATATTCCTAAACTTCAAAATATATCTAATATAATTAGTGAAATAGATGTTTTATGTTCTTTAGCAGTTGTAGCAGAAGAGAATAATTATGTAAGACCTAAATTAGTAGATGAAAGAAATGTTTATATTAAGGATGCAAGACACCCAGTTGTTGAAAAAGTATCACAAAAAGATTATGTGCCAAATGATATATTGATGGATGAAAAAACAAATATCTTATTAATAACAGGACCTAATATGAGTGGTAAATCTACTTATATGAGAACACTTGCAATTGTTGTAATTATGGCACAACTTGGTAGTTTTGTTCCTTGTAAAGAAGCTAAACTTCCAATATTTGATAAAATATTTACCCGTATTGGAGCAAGTGATGATTTAGTAAGTGGTGAATCTACTTTTATGGTTGAAATGAAAGAAGCTAATAATGCAGTTAGTAATGCTACGAAAAATAGTTTAATTTTATTTGATGAATTAGGTCGTGGAACAGCAACTTATGATGGAATGAGTTTAGCTCAAAGTATATTAGAGTATATCCATGATAAAGTAAAAGCTAAAACACTTTTTTCTACTCATTATCATGAATTAACAAGTTTAGAAAAAAATTTGAGATATTTGAAAAACGTTCATGTTTCTGCTAAAGAAGAAAATGGTACAATTACATTTTTGCATAAGATAAAACCAGGTGCAGTAGATAAAAGTTATGGTATTCATGTTGCTAGTTTAGTTAATCTTCCTAAAGAAATAATAACAAGGGCAAGTGAAATACTTGATTTATATGAAAATAAAAAAAGTAAAAAAGCAATATACGAACAAACTTCACTATCTTTTGATTTTAATGAAGAAAAAGAAAGCGAAGTAGAAAAAAAACTACTTGAAATTAATCCTTTAGAAATAACACCACTTGAGGCTTTAAATATTTTAGATGAATTAAAAAAAGAAGTATTAAATAAAAAATAAGGAGGTTTTTATGGGAAAATTATTTATCGTAGGAACACCAATAGGAAATTTAAATGATGTAACAAAGCGTCAACTTGAAACTTTAGAAAATGTAGATATTATCCTTTGTGAAGATACAAGACATAGTTTAAAATTACTTAATTTTTATAAAATAAAAAATAAACTTATTTCATATCATAAATTTAATGAAAAAGAAAAATCTCCATATTTAATAGATGAAATAATAAAAAATAATAAAAATATTGCTTTAATAACAGATGCTGGGATGCCATGTATATCAGATCCTGGTTATATTTTAGTAAAACAAGCAAGAGAAAATAATATTGAAGTAATAGGAGTAGGAGGAATAAGTGCTGTTACAACAGCTTTATCTATAAGTGGTCTTGATACTAAAAATTTTAGTTTTTATGGCTTTTTTCCTAGAGAAAATAAAACTAAGAAAAGAATTATTAAAGAAATAAAACAAAGTTTAATTAAAGTATTTGTTTTTTATGAATCTCCTAAAAGGTTAATTGATACTTTGGAATTTTTAAAAGAAGAACTTGTTAATTTTAATATTTGTGTATGTTCTGATTTAACTAAGTTACATGAAAAAGTATATTATGGAAATATAAATAAAGTTTTAGAAGAATTAAAAGATAATTCAAAAAGTGAATTAGGAGAGTATACTTTTATTATAGAAAAAGAAGAAATAGAAGAAGAACAAGAAATTAATTATTCTATCGAAGCATTACTTATTGATATAATTATTAAAAATAATCTTTCAATGAAAGAAGCAGTTGATAAATTAAATAAAGAAACATCTTTTAGTAAAAAAGATATTTATAATGCTAGTTTAAATATAAAAAAAATAATAGGTTAGTCTATTATTTTTATTTTGTATTAAGTTCATTTAGTTTATCATTTAATTTAGTATTTTCTTCTTTCCTTTTATTATCTTGTGCTTTTTCTAAAGTGTACCATCCATTTTTAAACATAAGATTAAAGGCATCTCTTGCAGCACATTTAACATCATCAAAAATATCATAAAATTTATCAAATAATAAATCATTACTTGCTTCATCAATAGCAATACTTAAATTATTAGACATATTTTTTTCATTTTCTAAGATAACTTCTAAATAATTTTTTTCATTCATATTTATAGTTTTACTAACATTTACTTCAGGATTATTAACTTTATTATTCATAATTTTCCTCCAAATAAATCATACTTATTAAATCTTCACATATATCTTTATGCATTTTATAAATATCACAAATAAAATCTTTTATTTCAGGATCATTAACTTTTAAACTAATGTCATAAGCAAGTTTACATGTTGTATAGTTCCAGTTAAAAATGTCACAAATATAAGATAAATCTTTTGTAGATATTATTACTGGTGGTTTTTCCATATTATCAATTCCTTTCTATTGTTAGTTTTAGTAAAAATAAAAAAAATATACTAATATTTTAAGTATATTTTTATAATATTAAGTTGTTATTTTATATAATTTTTTTCTTTTAACCAAATTAAAGTATCTTTAATTGTTTCTTTAATATCTTTGTTTTTAAAACCTAATTCTTTTTTTGCTTTAGCATTACTAAAATTAGCATTAGAAGATAGAGTATATAAAGAATATTTTGTAAATAATGGTGTTTCTTTTTTTATGTTGTAATATAATTCAAAAAAAGGTGCAACTAATTTTGCTAAAAAAATAGGTAATACTAGTTTTATTCTTTTTTTATTTTGTAAATCACAAATTAAGTCAGTTAAATCTTTAATTGTAATATATTTATTAGATAATATATAACATTCATTTTTATTATCTTTTTCACAAGCACTTATGATACCATCTGCAACATCTCTAACATCTACGAAGTCATAACCACCTTTAACCGTAGCAAAAAGTTTATTATTTGCAACTTGTTTTATTAATTGTGTTAAGTGACTATTTCCAAAATCATATGGTCCGATAATTCCTGAAGGCATAATAATGCAGGCATTTAAATTTTCATTTTTAACTTTATCCATAATATATTTCGTAGTTTCTGCTTTAGTTTTTGCATATAATCCTTTTACTTTGTTTTTATCAAAATCAGTTTCTTCTGTCATTAATTCATTATTAGGTTTTTCATAAATAGCATGTACACTACTAATATAAATAAGTTTAGCATTTTTTTCTAAAACTTTATCTATAATATTTTTAGTACCATTAACATTAATATTATAGATAGTAGGATTAAATTTAGATTTAATATATACAACTGCAGCACAATGAATTACAAAAACTTGTTTATCATTAATATTTTCAAAAACATCAGATAAACTATCTTTTTTTGTTACATCTCCATAATAAATTTTACAATTTAAGTTTTCTAATGACTAAATTGAAGAATTTTTTAAAACAAGTGCTCTTATTTCATTATCTTTGTTTTGTTGTAACTTTCTTATAATATTATTTCCTAAAAAACCATTTGCTCCGGTTATTATATAAACTTTTTTCATAAATTACCTCCATTTTTAAATAATAAAATATTAATTCTTTCTATATATAATTATAGCATAAATTGTAATAAATAAATATTTTTATTTATTATTTATATTATGATATAATTGTATATAGATATTAAAAACAAATAATAAATTTTCAGGAGTTAATGTTATGAAAAAAATATTAATATTTTTATTAATTATAGTAATTGGTGTAGGGCTTACCGGATGTGTATTTTCAACAAAAAATAATATTTTAAAAAAAATAGAATTAGAAGGTTTAAATTGTGAATTACAAAAAAAGATTAATACACATAGAGGTTTTCTTGGCGATAAATCTTATTTTGTAATGATGAAGTGCTTTGATTTAAATAGTGAAAAACTTTCAAAAAACTGGAAAAAATTGCCATTAAATGATGAGCTAAATACTGCTATGGAAATGATTCAATGTACTGATGATGAGTGTAAAAATGTTTATGAAAGATATGAAATACCAGATATAAAAAATGGATATTATTATTTTTTAGATAGGCATAGTGAATCTAAAGATAGGTATGATAGTTCTGATTTAAATAATAGGTTTTCTTGGAATTTTACTTTAGCACTTTTGGATGTAGATAAAAATATTATTTACTATTATGAATTAGATACATAAGTATAATAAAGAAGAAATAAAAAAATAGTAATTTGTAGAAAAAATTAAAAATATTAAAGATAAGAAACAAAAAAGAACAGTTATTTTTGGTATAATATGTGCAGTAATAATAGGAGTTTGTTTAGTAATACAATTTGTTATTAAAAAAGAAGATAAAAAGTTACAAAAAGAATGGCAAAGTGTTGGTGATTTTATTATAGATTCATTGTTTTTTAAAAAGTAACGACAACTTATAATTTATAATTGAAAATATTTATAAATTAATAATCTTATTTCTATTAAATTTTATAGAAAATTTAACATATAACTAAAAATTTCAAATGAATAAAAAAGTTCTTCTTTCTGTGATAGGAGAACTTTTAAAGTTTTATATAAAATAAAAACTTACGAACTTTTTAGTTCGTAAGTTGATTTCAAATGGAGCCTTAACTATACACGTATGCGAAATTAAGACTATAAGATTTGATTAAATCTTTCTGATAAATTAATTATATCATTTTCCTATATATTTTCAAGGGATTATGGAAAAAAATTGTATTTTAATGTATAATATTAATGAAATTAATCTTAATGTTTAATTATACAAGGAGGAAAAATTGTGAAAGAACAAATAACACTTGATATGATAAACAATTTTAGTAATACATATAATAGCAATTCATTCAACAGAATTATAGAAAATGCAATAACTGAAAATGGACTAGAAAAAAGTTGCATCGATAAAAGAATAATCGAAGAAAATCAACCCGTTTTTAATATCGAATTACCTGACGGAAAAAGATACGACCAATTTTCCTAAAACGGCTGAAGATGCCAATCAGGCTTTAGCTGCCATATATCAGAACCTGAATAATGTCAATGCTTTTCCACAGCAGTCTTTCTTGTATAATTCTCTGCTGGCTTGCGATGATATGTTGGGTGGTGGTGGTCCCAATGATAAGTTGATGCAATCTTTGGACCTT
>URYZ01000032.1 GCA_900552235.1 uncultured Mycoplasmatota bacterium
CTCAACAAACTATGATAAATACTCAGGTGGAGGAAGTGGATATGTTTATACATCATCAACAGCAAGTAGTTATCCATCAGGATGTCTTTTAAATAGTACATACTACCTAACTGCATCATCAACAACCGAAGCAATAAATACAGGACATGGAAAAGCTACGATAACATATACAGGAAAAGAATTAGATACAGTAGATAAATCAGGAGCAAATAAACCAGTTTTAGCAAGCAATATGATACCAGTTTACTACGATGAAACAAATGAAACATGGAAAAAAGCAGATGTAAGTAATATAGATAAAAATAATCCATGGTATAGTTATAATTCAACAGGAGAATACAAAGGAATGTGGGCTAATGCTGTAACAACTACATCAACAAATAGAAGCAAATATTTAAGCGCAGCACCAGGAACAAAAATACCGATGAGTGATATAAATACAATGTGGGTATGGATACCAAGATTTAGTGCAGTGTCACCATATAATGGGACAACATATGCACGTTCTGGAGCAATAGATGTAACATTTGTAACAACAAGTGAAACGGCACTTGATTCCTTTACTTTTGGAACAAAAGAGTTAAGTGGCTTTTGGTATGGTAAGTTTGAAACAAGCCATAGTTCATTAGCATCAAGCACATCAACAAATAATTTAGGATGTACAACTACAACATGTAGTAATGCAAACAATATTTTAATAAAACCAGGTATTGTTGCATTAAAATATAATAATGTAAGTAGATTTTTCTATGCAGCAAGGAGTATGGAACAAAGTTCTAATTCATTTGGATTTATATCAAGTGAAGTAGATACACATATGAGTAAAAATAATGAATGGGGAGCAGTAGCATATTTAACTCAAAGTATATATGGAAGATGTACAAGTAGTACAAGTTGTACAGAAGTAGGAATAAATAATAATTCAAGCTATATAACAGGATATGGAGCAACAGCAGGAAGTAATACATCTGTAACAAATGGAGCATATAATACATCACTTGGAAAAGATGCTTCAACAACAGGAAATATATATGGAATATATGACATGAGTGGAGGAGCATGGGAATATGTCATGGGAGTATATGCTGATGCATCAGGAAATCCAAGGTCAGGCTATTCAACATCAAATAACTCAGGATTTAATGGTATTGTTGAGAACCAAAATGGAACAGTTGCTACATACTCAAGCGGTCGAACTTTTCCAGATAGTAAATATTATAATTTATATACTGGAAGTTCATATTATGGACATGCATTATCAGAAACGCAGGGATTTTCTAAACATGGTTTACCATATGGAATAACATACGCACCTTGGTATATTCGTGGTGGAGTATATGATGATATTAATTCTGGCATATTTTCTCCAGGAGTATCTGGTGGAATGCAGCAAAAGAATATTTCTTCACGTTTTGTAATAACAAATGAATAACTAATAAAAAATTGTGTAATTTACACAATTTTACTTTTGTTTAAAATCAGGTATAAAGCATTTACCTTTGGAATCTTGTTCTTGAACGAAACAATTTCTAATACCTAAATTATAAGCATAGTCTATCATATTTTCATATATTTTTTCATCAAGGGTATTATTTAGTTCATTATATTTTAATTTTTTAATTGGGGTATATTGATTCATTAAACTTATATAAATATTATCTTTATATGTATTATATAAATAATTTAATATTTCTTTTGTATCATTTTCCATATTAGGTAACATTAAATGTCTTACTATCACACCTTTTTTTAATAAATTATTTTTAAATTTACATTTAGATACTTGTCTTGTCATTTCTTCTAAAGCTTTTATACATGTTTCTTTATAATTAAAGGCTTTAGAATATTTAACAGCAATTTCATTATTAAAATATTTAAAATCAGGTAAATAAATATCAATATATCCTTCAAGTAATTTTAATGTTTCAACAGTTTCATAACCACTTGTATTATATATAATTGGAATATTTAATCCTTTTTCCTTAGCAAGCTCTAATCCTTTTATAATAAGGGGTACATAAATTGTAGGGGTAACTAAATTAATGTTATCAGCACCTTTATTTTGTAAAGTTATACATATATTACTAAATTCTTCAATTGTTATTTCTTTACCTATATTATTTGTAGATATTTCATAATTTTGACAAAAGATACATCTTAAATTACAATTACTAAAAAATATCGCACCACTTGTACCAAGGCATGGTTCTTCATAATAAAACAAATCTGCTTTAGCTATTTTTAACTTATCATTTGCTTTACAAAATCCTACTTCTTTATTTCTATTAACATGGCAAAGTCTTGGACATAAAATACAATCATTCATAAAAAATCACCTGTAATTTATTATAACTTATTTATTTATTTTTTCAAATAGTATATACTTATTATGGTGAATCTTATGAAGAAAATATTATTCTTGCTTTTATTATTATTTATATTTCCTTTAAGTGTATTTTCTTATGATTTTAATATAAATAGTAATAATGTTATTTTGATTAACTTAAATGAAGATAAAATTCTTTACGAAAAAAATAGTGATTCTAAAACATATATTGCTTCACTTACTAAAATAATGACTGCGGTTGTTGCATTAGAAAATATTGATGATTTAAGTACAAAAGTTTTTCTTACTACTGAAGATTTTAAAGATATATATAAATATGATTTACAAACATCAGGTTTAAAAGTAAATAATTCTTATTCTTATGAAGAACTTTTATATGCACTTTTAATTTCATCTGGTGCTGATGCAGCATCATGTTTAGCAAGAAATGTTGGAGGAAGTGTAAGTAATTTTGTTAAAATGATGAATGATAAAGCAAAAGAATTAAATCTTAATAATACAAAGTTTGCTAATCCAATTGGATATGATGATATTAATAATTATTCAACAGTTAAAGAAATATCAATTCTTTTTAAATATGCACTTAATAATGAAACATTTAAAAAAATAATAACTACTTTTTCTTATAAAACACATGATAATATTACTTTAAAACATACCCTTAATTATTATGCTAATAAATATAATTTAACTTTAGATAATATAAGCGGAGGAAAAACAGGAAATGAAACTTTATCAGGATATTGTCTTGCATCAATTTCTTTAAAAGATATAAATTATATGCTTGTTACAACAAATTCTAAAATTTCAAGTGGTCAATTAAAAGATGCTTTAAATTTATATAAATATTATAGAGATAATTATAATTATCAAACCATAATAAAAAGTAAAGAAATAATTTATTATTTAAAAACTAAATATTTTAAGGAAGATAAAATACCTATCTATGCTAAAAGAAAATATTCTTATTATTTAGAAAATAATTATAATAAAGATGATATTAAAATAGAGTATAACTTTTTAGATAATGTGTCATATAAAAATAAAATAAATTCAAAGATAGGAAGTATAAAGATATATTATAAAGATACTTTACTTGAAGAAGATAATATATATTTAGATAGAAAAATAAACTTTAATTTAATAAGCTTTATAAAACAAAATAATTATGTTAAATATAGTTTAATTACTATTTTTGTAGGAATATTAATTTATTTATTAAAACTATATTTAAATAATAGAAAAAATATTATTAATATTAATGAATAGATAATATCTTTTTATATCATTATAGATATGAAAGGATATTTTTATGGCTAAATATAAAGTTGAATTAACAGGAGTAAATACAAGTAATTTAAAAGTACTTACAAGTGAAGAAACAAAAAAGTTATTTATAAAAATGAAAGATGGGGATAAGTTTGCTAGGGAAGAGTTAATAAAAGGAAATTTAAAACTTGTTTTAAGTATTTTAAAAAGATTTAATTCTAAGGGCGAAAATATGGATGATTTATTTCAAATTGGATGTGTTGGTCTTGTTAAAGCAATAGATAATTTTGATATAGATTTAGGAGTACAATTATCAACATATGCTGTTCCTATGATACTTGGAGAAGTTAAAAGATATTTAAGAGATAATAATCCTGTTAGAATTAGTAGAAGTATAAAAGATACTGCTTATAAAGTCTTAAAAGAAAAAGAAAGATTAACTATGGAAAATGGTGTAGAACCTACAAATAGTGAACTTGCTAAAATACTTGGAATTGAAGAATATGATATTGTTGTAGCGTTAGAATCTCTTATTTCTCCGGTTAGTTTATTTGAGCCTATATATAATGATGGAGGAGATACAATATATTTATTCGATCAAGTAGAAGATAAAAAATCAAATTGTGATGTTGATATGAAAGTAGCTTTAGAAAAAGCTATTAATAAGCTTAGTAAAAAAGAACAGTTTATTTTAGAAAATAGATTTTTTATAGGTAAAACACAAATGGAAATAGCAGATGAAATAGGAATAAGTCAAGCTCAAATATCAAGACTAGAAAAAGGTGCTTTAAAAAGAATTAGAAAACAATTGTAAAGAATTGTTTTTTTTACAATAAAATTAAATAGGTGGTATTATGAGATTATCAGAGATGCAACATAAAGACATAATAGATTTAAATGGTAATAAAATAGGAAATATTATAGATGTTAAAATAGATGAAAATGGTAATTTATTATCTTTAATCGTAGAACAACAAAAAACTATCTTTAGGTTTTCTTCCAAAGATATTGAAACAGAAATAACATGGGATAAGATAGAAAAAATAGGAGTAGATGTTATTTTAGTTAAAATGTAAATAGATAGTTATTTTATTTACAAATATAAGATATTTTGTTATAATTTAGGTATAAAGTAGGGTTTGGTATGGAGGATATGTATGAAAAAAATATTATATTTATTAATTGGATTATTTTTATTTATTCCATTTAATATTAAGGCATTAGCAGAAGCACAAGCAACATTAACTTGTGAAGGGAAAGTTAAACAAAATAGTAATGTAGATTGTACTGTAAAACTTACGGTAACTACTGGTACGATAAAATCATTCGAAGCATCTTTAACTGGGGATGGAACTTATTTTTCTTCTACTTCAAATGCTTTTCAAGAAAATAGTTCTATATCTGATGTTTTTGAAAAAAAAGTACAAGTTTTAGCATTGGAAAAAGCAGGAACTGGTAAAATAACACTTAAAGATATAAAAGCAATGGATGATGAAAATAATGAAGTAACTATAAGTGAAGTTAGTACAAATGTTAAAGTGCTTGATAATAATAGCTTTCTTACTAATATAAAGTTAGATGATAAAAATATTGATACTTATGGTGTTACTTTTGCTCCTAATACAACTAATTATACAATTAATATTACGAAGAAAAGTAGTATTAATATTTCTGTTGAAAAATCTAGTACTGTATCTATAACAGGAATAGGAACTAAAAATTTAACATGTGGTGTTAATAATATTGATATAACTGCTACTAGTGAAGATAAAACAAAAACAACAACATATAAACTCGTTATTAACAGGACTTGTGATAGTGATACAACATTAAAAAATATTGTTATTTCAAGTGGAAAATTAAATCCGAGTTATGTTGCTTCTACTAGAAGTTATAATGTTGATGTAACTAAAGATATTGATAAAATAACAATTAATGCCGTAAAAAATAATGAAACACAAAAAGTAACGGGAGTAGTTAAAGATTATGCTTTAAAATTTGGTGAAAATAAATTTACTATAACTGTTGTAGCAGAAAATGGAAATAGTAAAGATTATGTAATAACTGTTAATAGACAAGACACAAGAAGTACAAATAATAATTTAAAAAGTCTTGAAATAGAAGAAGGTAAATTAAATAAAGAATTTAAAAGTGATGTTTTAGAATATCAAATGAAAGTATTATATGATGTTACTAAATTAAATATAAAATATGAAACAGAAGAAGAACATGCTAAAGTAGAAGTACTTGGAGATGTTAATAAATTAAAAGAAAATGAAAATATTATTACTTTAAAAGTAACTAGTGAAAAAGGTGATGTAAAAGAGTATAAATTAGTTGTAACAAGATTAAAAGAGGGAGAAACGCTTGGAAATAATCCTGATATTAGTGAATTAAATATTAAAGGGTATGATATTAATTTTAGTAAAGATAAACAAGTTTATAGTTTAAAAATAGAAAAAGAAAAAACACTTAATATTGAAGTCATTTTAGAAGATCCAACTTCTTCATATAAAATAACAGGAAATAATGATTTAAAAGATGGAAGTATTATAAAAATTAATACAACAAGTAAAGATGGTTCAACTAGAGAATATCAAATAGTTATTGAAAAAGAAAATAAAATATTTTTATATATAATAGGTACAATTCTTATTTTATCTATCGTAGGATTAATTGTTTATGTTGTAATTAGTAAAATAAAAGAAAATAAAGATAATCCTAAACAACCAAAAGAAAAAGATGTAAAAGTAAAAACAAATGTTATAAAAAATAAAAATCAAGAAGAAGTGGATTTAGATAAAATAGAACAACAATTAAAAGAAATTGAAGATAAAAAAAGTAAATTACTTGATGTAACTAAACCTATTAGTATAATTCCAGATAATGTTAATGATTTAACTAATCAAGAAGAACTTAAAGAAATAAAAGAAAAACAAGATAATTTACTTGAAGAAGTAAATGCTATAAAAGAACAAATAAAAGAAGAAGGAGTTAAGACTTGTAATATATGTGGTCATAAAATACTTAGTTCTTTAGAAGTTTGTCCATATTGTAAACATAAATTTTAAAAAAAGATAAAAAATAGTTGCAATATTATAAATTATATAGTATATTAATGATGTTCCATTTCTTGGTTTCTAAAAAACCTTGATAACTAAGAAATTGGTGAAATTTTATAAGGAGGTAATAATATGGCTTTAAGTAATGAAAAGAAACAAGAAATTATTAAAAAATATGCAAGAGATGCTAAAGATACAGGTTCAACTGAAGTTCAAGTAGCTATTCTTACTGAAGAAATTAATAATTTAACAGAACATTTAAAAGAACATAAACACGATTATCATTCAAAACGTGGATTATTAAAAAAAGTTGGTAAAAGAAAAAATTTACTTAACTATTTAAAAAATAATGATGTTAATAAATATCGTGAAACTATTGAAAAATTAGGATTAAGAAAATAATGTAGGCACTATTTTTTAGTGTCTTTATTTTTAGTAAAAATGGAGGAAATATGAAAAGAACATTTGAAAAAGAATTTTATGGAAAAAAAATAGTAGTAGAAATTGGAGAATTAGCAAAACAAGCAAATAGTGCCTGTTTAGTTAGATATGGTGATACTGTTGTTTTAACAGCGGTAGTTAATGGTAAAGAACCAACAACGGGAGATTTTTTTCCACTTATGGTTTTATATCAAGAGAAATTATATTCAGTAGGTAAAATACCTGGAGGATTTATAAAAAGAGAAGGTCGTCCAACTGAGGCGGCAACACTTGCAGCAAGATTAATTGATAGACCAATTAGACCTTTATTTAAAGAAGGATTTAAAAATGAAGTACAAATAATAAATACAGTATTATCTGTTGATACTGCTTATTCACCAGAACTTACTGCACTTTTTGGATCAAGTCTTGCTTTAACAATTAGTGATTTACCTTTTGAAGGGCCAGTTGCAGGAGTAGTTGTAGGAAGAATTAATGGTAAATTTGTTATAAATCCAACACCAGAAGAACAAGAACAAAGTGATATTTATTTAACAGTTGCAGGAACAAAAGATGCAATTAACATGGTTGAATCTAGTGCTAAACAAGTTAGTGAAGAAGATATGCTTGAAGCATTAATGTTTGGACATGAAGCAGTTAAAGAATTAATTTTATTTGAAGAAGAAATTGAAAAAGAAGTAGGTAAAGAAAAGAAAGATTATCCACTTATTAAAATTGATCCTGAAATTAACAGTAGAGTAAGAGATATAATTACAGTAAGAATGGTTAATGCTATTAAAATAGAAGAAAAACTTGCTAGACAAGAAAAAATAGATGAATTAAAAGAAGAAACTAGAAATACATTTAAAGAATTATATAATAATTTAAGTGAAAAAGAATTAGAGGAAGTAATTAAGCAAGTTAATGAAGTATTAGAACATATAGAATATGAAGAAATAAGAAGATTAATTACTGATGATAAAATAAGACCAGATGGAAGAAAAACAACAGAAATTAGACCACTTAATTCACAAGTAGATATTTTACCAAGAACACATGGTTCAGCTTTATTTACTCGTGGACAAACACAAGTATTAAGTGTTACAACTTTAGGATCTATTAATGAATATCAAATACTTGATGGTTTAAGTGATGAAGAAGGTAAAAGATTTATGCATCATTATAACTTCCCTCAATTTGCAGTAGGAGAAACAGGAAGATATGGAACACCAGGAAGAAGAGAAATAGGACATGGTGCTTTAGGAGAAAAAGCCCTTGCTCAAGTTATTCCAAGTGAAGAAGAATTTCCATATACTATTCGTGTTGTAAGTGAAGTATTAGAAAGTAATGGTTCAAGTTCACAAGCTAGTATTTGTGCTGGATGTATGAGTTTAATGGCAGCAGGAGTACCAATTAAAGATATGGTTGCAGGTATTGCTATGGGACTTATAACTAATGAAAATGGAAATTATACAATTTTAACAGATATTCAAGGTGCTGAAGATCATTATGGTGATATGGACTTTAAAGTTGCAGGAACTAAAAATGGTATTTGTGCTTTACAAATGGATATAAAAATTAAAGGAATAACAAAAGAAATTTTAAAAGAAGCATTAGAACAAGCTAAAGTAGCTAGACTTGAAGTATTAGAAAATATGCAAACTGCTATTACAGAGCCAAGAAAAGAATTATCTAAATATGCACCAAAGATTAAACAAATGAAAATTCGTGAAGATCAAATTAAAGCAGTTATTGGTCGTGGTGGAGAAGTAATAACAAAAATTATACAAGATGCAAGTAATGTTGTTAGTGTTAATGATAAAAATGCAGTTAAAATTGATATTGATGATGAAGGAAGAATTCTTTTATATCATCAAGATATTGAAGTTTTAAATAAAGCAATGAAAATGATTGAAGATATAACTCGTGAAGTAGAAGAAGGTAAAATATATACTGCTAAAGTAGTTAAAATAATTGAAGCAGGATGTTTTGTTGAAGTTTGGAGTGGTTGTGAAGGATTTGTTCACATTTCTAAACTTGCTAAAGATCGTGTTGATAAAGTTGAAGATGTTGTAAAAGAAGGCGATGAAATAGTAGTTAAATTCATCGGTACAGATAATAAAGGAAGATTAAACTTCTCAAGAAAAGATGCTATGTAGTATCTTTTTTTATTTGTAATAAAAGTGACAAAAATCACCAACAATAATTTTTATATTATTATGATAAAATAAAATTATAATAAAATAACCTTAAAAAGTTTGTTAAAATGTATAAAAAACATTGACAACCTGGGGGGGGGTGCTTTATATAATTAATTTATAAAGTTAAAAATAGGAAGGAAGTAAAAAACATATGAAAAAACAAAATATAATCATGGGGATAAGTTTTGTATTACTAT
>URYZ01000033.1 GCA_900552235.1 uncultured Mycoplasmatota bacterium
TTATATAACATATTTTAGAAAAAGAAAAGAGCATTGAACTTTGTCAACACTCTGAGAAAGTTTTAATAAAAAAACTTTCTTTTTTTATTGTTTTGTGGTATAATATAGTCACTTTTAAAAAGGGGGACATTTATGAAAGATAAAACTTTTTTAGATGAAGAATTTGAAAAGAATGAAGAACTTAAAAAATATATGGAGTATATTAAACCATTTAGAACTTTAAAAACTGATGAAACAATAAAATTATTTTATGATTATAGTGCCGGTAGTAAAGAAGCTTATGAAAAGTTGATTAAACATAATTTAAAACTTGTAATATGGACTGTTAAATCATTTGTTAAATATATAGATAGAAATACTAATATATTTGAACTTATTGATGAGGGAAATATTGCTTTAATGAAAGCTGTTAAAAATTATGATGTTACTAAAAACACTAGTTTTAGAACTTATGCTTTAACTGCAATAAGTAATAACATTATGAGATTTATTAATAATTATGAAAATATAGCTAAACAAGATGCGATACCATTTCATCAATTAGAAGAAATAGAAACAACCTATTTTGAAAAAATGGATGATAAATTATTAAAAGATGAAATATTTGATTATTTATTTAAATTAGATCCCGAGACAATAAATACAATTATGTATTACTATGGTTTTTATGGAAAAAAATATAGTATTACAGAAATAAAAAAGTTAAATAATATTTCAAGGAATTTAGCTAAAAAACAAATAAATAATGGAATACAAAAAATAAGAAAAATGTATAATGAATAAAGGAGTAAAAATCTATGAAAGATGTAACAAGATGGAATAAAGAATACACAAATAATAAAGATTTAAGAGATTACTTAGATTATATAAAAAAATTTAAAGTACTATCTAAAGAAGAACAAATAACTCTTTTTAATGATTATAAAAAAGGTAATAAAAAATCTTTTACAAAACTTATCAATCATAATTTAAGACTTCCTGTTTCTATTGCTCAAAATTTTATTGATAATACAAACGCCACTATTAATGTATTTGATTTAATTAATGAAGGAAATTTAGCTTTAGTTAAAGCAGCGCAAAGTTTTGATTCTTCAAAAAATGTTAAATTTTCAAGTTATGCAACTATTATAATTAAGCAAAGTATCATTAGATTTGTATTTGAAAACGAAAAAAGTATTAGTATAAAATACGATACAAAATTAGTTATAAATAAAGTTGATAAGTTAATAAAAGATAATCCTGATATTAAAGATGAAGAATTGTCTAAAAAACTTAATATTGGGGTTAATACAATTAAAATTTTCAAGTTTTTCCTTCAAGATATTTTATCTTTAAATGCTGAAGTTAAAGATACCGAAGAATCATATCTTATTGATTTAATAAAATATGATGATTTATCAGTTAGTGAACAAGCTATTAGGAATAATGAATATAAAATATTAAGACGTTATGTTGCATCTTTAAATGAAAGAACCAAAAATGTAATATTTTTATATTACGAAAAGGGATATAATTTAGAAGAAATTGGAAGACTTTATAATCTTACTAGAGAAAGTGTAAGACAAATATTGTTAAAAGGATATGACGATTTAAGATTTTTGTATAAAATGGATAAATTAAAATTTGAAATAGAAAAAAGCAAAACCAGATAAATTTTATCTGGTTTTATTTGTTTTTTTACCATTTAAGATATCAAATTTATCAAGTAAATTATTTTCAAATGCTAAGATTAAATTATTTTTACTTTTATATTCTTCAATTGCTATATTTATAAGATCATTAATTAACTCTGTTTGACTTTTCTTTTTAGGTAGCCATAAATAAAGTGATAAGCTACCAGGCATTGTATTAATTTCACTAACATATATTTTTTTTGTTTTATCATCAATTAGGAAATCAATTCTAGCAACTCCCCTAGCATTTATAGCTTTAAATGTATTAACGGCATACATTTTTAAATCTTCCATCATTTCTTTAGATAATAAAGGACTAGCTTTTTTACCTTTTTTTATTGTTTTAGAATAGTTTTCTACATACTTTTCTTTAAAGGTGAAAAATTCATCATTAACATTAATCTCTTCAATTTCAGATGTTTCAACATCTTCATATGTTCCTAAAACACTTATGTTTACTTCTTTTACATGTTTTATTTCTTCTTCTACAATTATTTTATTATCAAATCTAATAGCTTCTTTTATACCTGAAATTAATTCTTGTTCTGTTGTTGCTCTTGTTATACCAATACTAGAACCTAAAGAAGCTGGTTTAACATAAACTGGATAATTTAATGTACCTATTTTTTCTAATACTTTCTTTTTAGATGAGCCAAATTCTTTTGCTGTAAACCAAACATAGTTAGTAGTTGGAATATCATTACATTTAAGTATTTGTTTCATAAATACTTTATCTTGTCCTATTGCACTTGCAGTAACACCACTTCCAACATAAGGAACACCAAGCATATCTAAATATCCTTGTAAACAACCATCTTCCATATATAAACCATGTCCTATAGGGAAAACAATATCTATTACATTAAGAATTCTTCTTGTAATACCAAGTGATTGTAAAACACAACTTTTTCCTTTTCTTATTAAGCATACTTTTTTAGCGTATCTTTTTACAACATCCATATCACGATAATTAATAATATCTTTTAAATGATCACCTGTATACCATGTTCCAGTTTTATCTATATATATAGGAATAACATTATATTTATTAGTGTCCATATATCCCATTGCTTCGACAGCTGAGATTATACTAATTTCATGTTCTACACTTTTTCCTCCAAAAATTACTCCAACATTAACCTTCATAAATTTTACCTTCTCTCATATTTATTCATTAATAGTATAACAAAGTTATTTAATTTTAACAAGAAATTTTACATATGTATGAAAAAAAGTGACAATTAATTACAAACTTGTAAATTAAAAGAAGCAATTTATTACTTTGCTTCCACGATTAATTTTATTGCGGTACGTTCTTCCCCATCTATATTTATATCAGTAAAAGCAGGAATACATACTAGATTTTTACCACTTGGTGCAACAAAACCTCTTGCTATTGCTACTCCTTTAATTGCTTGGTTAAGTGCTCCTGCTCCAATTGCTTGTATTTCCACTTTTCCTTTGTCTCTAAAGACATTGGTTAATGCTCCTGCTACTGAATTTGGGTTAGATTTGCTTGACACTTTAAGTGTATCCATATTTTTATCATCCTTTCTTTATACACTTAAATATATGTTATTAAAACTACTTTTATAACAAAAAAAGAAGTTATAAAACCTCTATATCTTCTTCTTCGTTTTTTACTGTTTCCTTATTTAACGTGTTAATTAAATCTTCTGTTTTTTCTAAATCAATTGTTTTTTCTTCATAAGGAAATTTTTTCTTAATTTCATTATCAAGTTTTATATTCGCGCTAGGATTTGCCCCACCATAAATTGTTTTTGGTGGTTCTTCTTTTTTTATTTCTTCTACTTCTTTATTATCTATATCACTTAGTAATGACATTATTTCATCCTTTACATCATCTAAATTTTCTGTTTTTTCCAAGCTTTCTTGTAAAGGTTCCTCTTTATTTTCTACAAATAAACTTGTATCTAAAACTTCTGTTTTACCTAAATCTTCTTCACTTACTTGTTCTATAACTTCCTTATTTTCTTCCAAAGGAATATTATTTTCTTCTACCTCTAAAGTAGATTCAAGCTTTGTTTCAGTATCTACTTTATTATCTTCAACAACTTCTTTATCCAAGAAATTTTCTTCACTTACATAATCTTTTTCCTCGTGATGTTCTTCTTTGTCCTTTAATTTGTTTTTAATATCTTCAATTTCTTCTTCATCATCAACAGGATTTTTATATGCAATTATTCCTATTACAATAGAAACAACAAGCAAAAATACACCTATTGTGATTAATACACCTGGAAATTCAAAAAACATTTTTATATCCATATGTAATCGTTCCCTTCTTATCTTTACATTTTAATCTTAACAAATATTACAAAATTTTGCAATATTTTTTTGTCTAATATAGTATAGTTTAGTAAAGTAACAATTATTACTAATTTTTCTTAGATATTACAACAATTTCAAGTTTATTAGTTTTTTCTAAATTTTCAAAATCAATCTTCTTAATTAAATTAATAAGTTCTTCATATGAAAGATTTTGAATATCTTTTATTTTATCATTCTTATATTCGCCTAAATCAATTATATCTGTTAGTATATCACTACTGGTTGCACTTATATTATCAATAGATTTAATTTCATTAGCAACCCATACTTTCTTAATCCTTTCAAAATCTTTCTTAGAAATCTTTATATTTTTAAAGATTTTTCTTAATTCATTTATTAATTTATCTTGATTTTCTGTAACAGCAGTAACACCAAATAAATAATGACTATGACTACTTAACAAATTAGTACTTATTTCTGTACATAAATTTTTTTCTTGTAATTTTTCTCTTGCTAAAGAAGTTGATCCTAAAACTAATGTTAACATCATTCCTAAATATATTTCTCTTTTATATTCATCCATACCTAAAGTATTTTTATTTATTTTATAATTTAAACTTAACCTTGTTGTTTCTGTTTTTAGTTTTATTTCTTCATAAGGAATAAATACCTCATCATCTTCTTCATAATATAGTTTTTCTATTTTTTTATTATCATTTTTAAAATCTTTTAATTCTTCTTTTATTATTTTTATTGTTTCATCTTTATCTATATTACCTACCGCAATAATAAACATATTATCAGGTCTATAAAAAGCATTAAAACATATTTCTAAATCTTTTTTTGTTATACTTTTTATTTCTTTCTTTTCCCCGATTACTTTATATTTATATGGATCTTTAAAAAAAGCATTTTCTCTTGTTTTATCATAAAGTAATCTATTAGGATTATCACTAACCATTCTTGCTTCTTCTAAAATAATTCCTTTTTCTTTTTCAACATCTTTTTCTGTTATTTCAAGATTAGTAACAAACTTAAGTAGATATTTTAAATTTTCATTATAATTATTATTTCCAGTAAAATAATAATTTGTATAGAATATTGATGTACCAGCATTTACATCAGTTCCACTTTTGGCATAAAAATCAAATGGATTTTCTTTTTCTTTTTCAAATAACTTATGTTCCAAAAAATGTGCTATTCCACTTGGCATTTCATATATTTTATTATTTACTTTAAATTTAGAATTATAATTTCCATATTTAGTACCAAATGATACATAAAAATTTTTCTTATTTTTAAGTGGTACAAGATATACCAAAAGTCCATTGTCAAGTTTATCAAAATATAGTTTTTCTTCAAAATTATTAATATTAATCTCTTTCATCTTTTGTCTCCTTAAGTACATATATAATATCCATATTTATTTTTTTACTAACCTTTATTATATCTTTTTTTGTAACACTTAAAACTTCTTTAATTGCAGTTTCTATATTATCACAATCTAAGTATTCCATACTGAAATAATAATCAATAATAGAAGATGGGTATTCATCAAACTCTTTTAATGAACTAATCATAAGACTTTTAGCATTATTTAGTTTTTCTATACTAAACTTACCTTTTCTTATATTATTCATTTCTTCTTTTATTCCTTTTATTACTTCATTACACTTTGTATAATCAATCCCACTTGATATAACTAAAAAATTATCACTTTTTCTATAATTAGATAAAATATCATAAGTTAATGACTTTCTTTCTCTTACATTTTTAAACAAAAAAGAATCAGGACTTGCTCCTAGAATTATATTATATAAAAACATAACATATTTTCTTTCTTTTTCCGTTAATTTTTTTAAATAACAACTTATTAAAAGTCTTGTTTGATTAAAATTCTTACTTTCTTCATATTTTATAAGTTTTTTACTCTTTGGAATATAATTTATTTTAAATGATAATTCATCTTTTTTAATTTTTTTAAAATTAAATGTTTTAGAAATAGCATTTTCCATTTCATAAAAGTTTATATTACCTATTACATATATATCTATTAAACTATTTTTTATAAACTTATCATAATACTTTTGTAAACTTGTTAAAGTTATTTCTTCTAAATCTTTGATATTACCATCCATATTATAGGAAAAAGAATAATCTTCTCCCATAAGATTTTTAAGCCTCATGTAAGAATAATTTTTTGGATAATCATATCCTTGTTTTATATAAGATAATAAATAGTTTTTAGTTATATTAAAATTATTTCTAAAATCTTTATTATCTTCAAGGTTAGGATTAAAAATTACCTCTTTTAAAAATTCAAGTCCTTTCATAGTAATATCATCATTAATATATTTATTTTCTAACATTGAAATTGATATTTCAGTACTAAAAGTATTACCTATTCTTGTATTATTTCCATAAAGATTTAAATCGTATAATTCTTGTTTTGCTATACTAAAATTTCTTTTAGATGGATACTTTTTACAAGAACTTAATAAAAGTTCAAAAAGGAAATTACGAATCGTTATTTCCTCTTTATTTATTTTTTCTTTAAAAATACATCTAACTGTAATGGTTTTAAATTTATCTGTTTTTATTAAATGAAGTTTGTAAGATCTTTTATCTATTTGTTTATATTCCATAAATCTTTTCTCCTCTTGTTAAATAGTATGTACTGCTTTTATTATTCTATTATAGAATTAAGGGCAAGACATATTGCCTCATTAAATGTTGTTTCCCTTTCTTCGGTAGTTAATTTTTTATTATTAACTAAATTATCTGATACAGTTAAAATACTGCTTGCTTGTTTTTTGTATAAACTTGCAACATAGAAAAGAGCAAATGTTTCCATTTCTACACCTAAACAGTAATTTTTTTTAACTTCAGGATTATTAATTGTTTTATAAAAAACATCTGTTGTTTCAATATTACCTATTCTTAGTTCAATATTTGCTTTGTATGCATTTTCTATTATTTTTTGATTTAGAAATGATGAAGCACTTATTAAATCAATTTCTTTTCCATCATACTGGTAACTA
>URYZ01000034.1 GCA_900552235.1 uncultured Mycoplasmatota bacterium
TTTATTCCTAAGAAAACCTCTAGAAAAATCTAGGGGTTTGTCTACACTCTGAGAAAGTTTTTTTATTAAAACTTTCTATATAATCCAACGACTTTACCTAATATTGTAACATTTTTTAAAATAATTGGTTCCATTGTATCATTTTCAGGTTGTAATCTAAAGTGGTCTTTTTCTTTATAAAATGTTTTTACAGTTACTTCATTGTTGTCATTCATGGCCACAACAACATCACCATTTTTTGCATCGTTTTTTCTTTCTACAATTATTATATCGTTATCATAAATACCTATGTTAATCATACTTTCACCACTAACTCTTAAAGTAAATATATCCTTTTTATTAGCAACAAGATTAACTGGTAAATCAAAATATTCATCTGGCATTTCAATCGCGTCAATTGGATTTCCTGCGGTTACTTTTCCAAGTAGGGGAACTGATACAACAGTTTCATCCTTTTTAGCATATTCGTTTGGAACAAGAAGTTCAATAGTTCTATTTTTTTCAGGGTCTTTAGTAATAAAACCTTTTTGAACTAGAGTATTTAAATGTGTTTGAACTGTTGCAGTACTATTTAAATTAGTAGCTTTACATAATTCTCTAACAGTAGGTGGATAACCTTTTTTAGCCATATATTTTTTAAGTTCTTTTAATACGTTTTCTTGTTTATTAGTTAATTTTTCCATTACTTTTCCTCCTTATGTATTTAGTTTAACACATCATGTGTAAAATGTCAAACAAATGTTTCAAAAACTTATTGACACGAACATATATTTGTAATAAGCTTAAATCATGAAAGGAGAGGTTGTTATGGAAAATATTACAACAAAAAAATTAATTATTATATTCTATCTAATGGTAGTAATCTTTACTTGTTTATTTGCTCTTAGAATAGAAAATCTAGAAAGTAAGGAGGATTCTATAAATAATATTGTAAATTTACACTAAAATATTTACATAAAAAATTATTTATAGTAAAATAATATCGTAACTTATTTATATTTAAATGATGGAGCTTGGAAACTCTATATTATTAATTTAATAATAAATCATTTATTAAAAGAGATTCTTGGAAAAGAATAAGTAAAGTGGAACCGCGGAATTTAATTTCGTCTTTACGTATCTTTTTCAAGTTTTTATTTTTTGGGGGCTATATATGAAAAAAAAGGATTTTATAAAATATTTTTGTAATTATGAAGTATTAAATGTAAATATTTATTACTTATATGATTTGGATGAATACTCGTATGATATAAAATTTAAAGATTTAAAAACTAATCCACTTAAATTTACAGATATCTATATAAAAGATGATCAAATATTTATAAACTTTATAATAGAGTATTGTAAAAACAATAATATTCCTTATTCACTTCTTGCTACAACAAAAGAAATAAACAAAGAAAAAAAGTCTTCTAGAAATAATTTAACAAAAGAAGAATTATATGAAAAAGATATTAGTTTTATAGTTATAAAAGAAGATGACAAGGATAATATTTCTTTTTATAAAGAACCATTTAATGATTTAGAAAAACAAAATGAAATAGAAAATAAATTAAAAATAAGTGTTAACAGTGTTAAACAATTAAAAAATACAATTACTTATTTAAATGAAATATTGGATAAAACTTTTGTTTATCAAGTAATAAAAACGTTTAATGTTAATGATGATGATTTTAATGTTATAATAACCTTAAAAAACAACTTAACCATTATAATAAAAGGAACATATCTAATTAATAGTTTAATTGAAAATTTAAATTTAGAATATGAACATAACAAAGAAAGGGTGATTGCATATGAATAATATGACTTTAGAAAAAATTAAAAATGTTTTATTTAATGAAATAGATTTATCTTTTACAAACGATAAATTAATTATTAAACTAGATAAGGTAAATGAAATAAAAAATAAATTTCCTACAATAGAAGTGTATTCTAAGAACTTAGAAGAAATGGCTGATAAAGAGTTATTTACTTTTTTAACAGAATTATACCTTCAAACAGGTAATATCATTCATTTTAGTAAAATAAAAGATTATACAATTGGCAAAGAATTATTATTAAGAGATAAATATATGTTTATTAATGAAAGTGGTAAAGAATTATATATAGATAAAGATAGTGTAGTTTTAGATGAAGAATTCTTAAAAAAAATAAATATATCGGCTTTTAATGGTATAACAGAGAAAATAGATGAAGCTTTAAATAAAGAAGAAAATGTTATTTTTAATGTTTTATTAAGTGATAAAACATCAATTAACTCATATGAAAATAGATTTGGTTTTTCATACTTCTTATTTTTAGAAGATAATATGTTAGGAAAGGCAATTTATAACTATTTACTTAATGGTGTTTTTGAAAAAGATTTAACAACATCTAAGATAAAATTTGATAATAGTAAAAATTTATGTAGAATAGATGAAAATAATTTAAAAGTAATAATAAATAGTAAAACTTTAGTTAATGAACTTTATGAAACAGGTTTATTAGAACAAGAATATGAAAAAGAAAAAAATATGAAAAGACAATTAAAATGGGAGGAATAGTATTATGAATATGGAAAAAATGGTAAATTATTGTAAGAATTATGGCTTTATATTTCAAGGAAGTGAAATATACGGAGGACTTGCTAATACTTTTGATTATGGTCCTTTAGGAGTAGAACTTAAAAATAATTTAAAAAATGCTTGGCTTAAAAGATTTATTCAAGAAGATATAAATTGTGTTAAACTTGACAGCGCGATTTTAATGAATCCAAAAGTATGGGAAGCAAGTGGTCATTTAAAAACATTTAGTGATCCATTAATTGATTGTAAAGAATGTAATTCAAGATATCGTGCTGATAAACTACTTGAAGATAATAATGTTAGTGATGTGGAAAAAATGACTAGTGATGATATGATTAGTTATATAAGAGAAAATCATATCAAATGTCCTAAATGTGGTAAAAGTAATTTTACTGATATAAGACAATTTAATTTAATGTTTAAAACATTCCAAGGAGTAACTGAGGATGCTAAAGATACAATTTATTTAAGACCAGAAACGGCCCAAGGAATATTTGTTGATTTTTTAAATGTTCAAAGAAGTATGAGGCTTAAAGTACCATTTGGTATAGGACAAGTTGGTAAAAGTTTTAGAAATGAAATAACCCCTGGTAACTTTATTTTTAGAGTTCGTGAATTTGAACAAATGGAATTAGAATTCTTTTGTAAACCAGGTACTGAACTTGAATGGTTTAGTTTTTACAAGGAAAAAGCAAAAAACTTCTTAAAAGATTTAGGATTTAAAGAAGAAAACTTAAGATTTAGGGATCATTCTAAAGAGGAACTTAGTTTCTATAGTAATGGAACAACTGATATTGAATATAAATTTCCATTTGGTTTTGGAGAACTTTGGGGTATTGCATCAAGAACTAATTATGATTTATCAAAACATCAAGAATATTCAAATATATCACAAGAATATTTAGACCCTACAACGAATGAAAAATATATTCCTTATGTAATTGAACCATCTTTAGGAGTTGAAAGACTTGTACTTGCTACTTTATTTAATGCTTATCATGAAGAAGAATTAGAAAATGGTGAAACAAGAGAAGTACTTAAACTTATTCCATATCTTGCACCATATAAGGTAACTGTTCTTCCATTGATTAAAAAACTTCATAGTGAAAAAGCTATGTCTATTTATAATAAATTATCTAAGAATTTTTCTGTTAGTTATGATGAAAGTGGTAGTATAGGAAAACGTTATAGAAGAAGTGATGCTGTTGGAACGCCTTATGCTATTACAATAGATGATGATACATTAAATAATAATACTGTAACTTTAAGAGATAGAGATACTATGGAACAAATAGTGATAAGTTTAGATGATGTAGAAAAATATATTGAAGAAAGAATAAAATTTTAATCTTTCTTCTTTTTTTAGGCATAATTAGACATTCTTTCCTTTTATACTAAAAATGGAAGGGATGATTTTTATGAAAGAATATTATATTTTTAATTTAAAAAAGGAGTTTGCTAAATTATATAAAGATAGACCTAGTGAACTATTTTACATATTTAATAGGATTTATTATATGAAAGAAGTAGATAAAAATTATGGTTATAATTTA
The DNA here is from genome assembly GCA_900552235.1 of uncultured Mycoplasmatota bacterium. Taxonomy (GTDB): domain Bacteria; phylum Bacillota_I; class Bacilli_A; order RF39; family UBA660; genus CAG-611. The sequence goes on from URYZ01000034.1 coordinate 4,121, forward strand.
TTTGAGCAAATATGTAATTTTATAGATAAAAAAGAAATAAATGAATATCTTTATAATATATATAAAGATAAAATGATGTATTCTTATAATGAAAATGAACATGTTATTAATAATTTATTTTTAAATGAAATTAGTATTTTGAAAGTAAAAAATAGTAATTTAAGATTAGAAACTAATAAAGAAGATTGTTCTTTTTTAAAAGATTTAAATAGTTTTAATAATACTTATTTTGTATGTGACTTTAAAAATCAAGAGTTTTTCTTTTTAAAAAATAATAAGGTAATACTTAAAAATTTATAAATATCTTGTAATTGAATATATTTTATTATAAAATATATTCATGGAGGGAAAAGTTATGGGATTTGGACATGATTTATTATATATTGTAATTGGTTTAATACCAGGACTTGTTTTAGGGTTCTTACTTGCTCGTATGTGGATGAAAAAATATTTAAAGAAAAATCCACCAATTAATGAAGAAATGGTAAAAATAATGATGAGTCAAATGGGTAGAACTCCATCTCAAAAACAAGTTAATCAAGTTATGAAACAAATGAGTAAATATATGTAATGTATATTTATTTTTTATTAAATTTGATAAAAAATATTGAAAAAAGATTTTATAAATTATATAATATATTTGACAGTAAAAATATAAAAATAGAAAGAGTTGATAAGTATGTCTATAAAAGAAAAAAGAAGAATTATATTAATATCAATGATTGGAGTTATAGCATTTGTTCTTATAATGATAGGAATAAGTTATGCTTATACAATGTTTAGTGTATCTCAAAAAAATCCTAATGTAGTTCAAGCGGGATGTTTAAGAGTAACACTTGAAGAAAAAAATAATATATCACTTTCCAATGCTGTACCAATTAGTGATAATGAAGGTAAAAAGTTACAACCATATGAGTTTACTATTAAAAATACTTGTAATACGGATGCATATTATGAAACTTCATTTGTTGTTGATAATGTAACAAATCAAAGTAATATAAGTAATGTTAAATTATTTTTAACAGGAGATACTTTAGTTGAACCCCAAATATTAAATACATTTAATAAAGTAGAATTAACTAATGTAACAACTTCAGATAATTATAAAATAGATGAAGGAAAGTTAAATGCAGGTAAAGAAAAGACATTTTATTTAAATTTATGGATAGATTATAATACAACAACAAGTGGATGGAATTTTAACGGACATGTTGTATTAACATCTACTGCGACGTCAGTAAGTGATAAAACAGCTCCAACAATAACATTTACGAATGAAGGTGATGGTAATTTAAATGTTTTAGCAACGGATGAAAGTGGTGTATCAAGTGTTTGTATAAATAAAAGTACATCAATAAGTGATTGTTATTGGAATAGATATGTAGATAATTTTAAATATGAAATTACAAATACAACACAAGAAACATATTACGCTCATGTAAGAGATATTTATGGTAATGTTTCTGTTTCTAGTGTTGCAGGTTTTAGATAAAACTCCTCCAGTTGTCATTATAGCAAATAAAACATGTGTTAAATGAACTTGTATATGACTGATGATGTAGGAGTTGTAGCATATTAAGAAAATACAAGCACTTCTGCTACAGCTAGTTGGACTAATATTGAAAGTGTTAAAACAAAAACAATTACTTTAACAAAAACAGCAAAAGGAACATATTATGTATATGCCAAAGATAAAAGAAATAATATAGGAAGATTAGCTATTACTATAACAGAAGATGATTTATATATTGATACAGAAAAACCAATATTAACTGTAGTATCAAAAGGTTGTGGTACTAATAAAGTATGTACTGTAAAGGTTAAATTAACAGATAATATTGGGGTAGCAAGTTATCAAGAAAGTTCATCATCAACTGCAGGAACTAGTTGGACTAATTTAAGTTCTCCAACAACAGAAACAACAATAACATTAACAAAAAATGCTCTTGGAACATATTATGTATTTGCTAAAGATACAAGTGATAATGTAGGTAGTATTTCATATACATTAACAGAAAATGATTATGACCAAACACCACCTGTAATGACATTTGGATTTGATGATACAACACATAGAATTGCAAAAGTATCTTGTACTGACCCAGAAAGTGGAATAGTAGGAGAAGCAACAAAAACACAAAATTTAATAGGAACAAGTAATGTTGATGTAACTTTTACTTGTACTAATGGGGTAGGCAAAAAAACAACAGAAACAAAGACATATTTATATAATACATGTGCAACAGGTGAAAATACATGTGTCTATGGATGCGATAGTTGTTATGATTGTTGTGCTTCAACTCAAACTGTATCTGATGGATGCAACACTTGTACTTGTTATGATTATGAACCTGTGTATACATGTAATTCATATAATTATAATTCAGGTTCTACTAATGCATGTGGAATACCTAATTGTGTAAGTTGTAGCACGGATTATAAAAAGAAATATTATCAATGTAGTTATTGTAATGTATGTGGAGAAAAAACAAAAACTGAATGTGTTGGTGGTTATGTATCATGTAATTGCAAACAATGTCATTCTGGAAGTGATACTTGTGATTGGGGATGGAAATTATAATGATAAAAAAGAAAATAAGTTTTTTAGTAATATTATTTATAAGTTTATTTTTAATAATGTTAGGTATATATTTAGTTAATAACAAGCCAAAAGAAAATATAAAAATAAATGTTCCGAATATAAATAAGAGTTTATTTTCAGTAAATGTTCCTGAAGGAATAAAAACTGAAATAGCATATATTCAAAATAATAATTATTTAGCTATAGTATTTGAAA
>URYZ01000035.1 GCA_900552235.1 uncultured Mycoplasmatota bacterium
CCTCTGTCATCTTATATCCCTCCTTCCTTTTGCTTTTTCAAGTTCAATTATAACAAAGAAAACTAAAAAATACAATATGTTTTATCGTAATTTTAGTTTATTTTTTAACTTGCAAGCATGTCTTTTTCAATAATTACATCAACAATTTCGTTTTCTTTATATTTTTTTGGTATTTTTAAATAAATATAATTAGAACAATGTCCATATGAATATTTATCATCAACTTTTTCAATTAAACAAGATTCTTTCTTACCTATAAAACTATTATTATAATTTTCTTCAAGTGTTTTTGATAAATCAAGTAAAGTTTTTACTCTTTCTTTTTTTACTTTACCATCTATTTGATCTTTCATTTTAGCTGCTACTGTGCCATCTCTTTTAGAATAAGGAAAAACATGTATTTTACTAAAATTAATTTCTTTTATAAAGTCTACACATTCATTAAAATCTTCTTCTGTTTCACCAGGAAATCCTACGATAACATCAGTTGTTATAGATATATCAGGTCTAATTTTTCTTATTTTTTCTATTTCTTCTTTAAAATATTTTTTATCATATTTCCTATTCATTCTTTTTAAAGTTTGTTCTCCTCCACTTTGTAAAGGTATATGCAAATGATTACAAAGAATTGGATTTTTTAATAACTCTAAAAATTTATCATCAAGTTCTGTTATTTCAATTGATGAAATTCTTAATCTTTTAAGACCTTTTATATTCAATATTTTTTCTAAAATACTAGAAAAATCAGTATTAATATCAACACCATAATTACCTGTATGAATACCAGTTAATACTATTTCATTATAACCATTATTTACTAAAGTAGTTATTTCACTTAATACATTATCTTCTTTTTTACTACGACATTTTCCTCTTACATAAGGAATAATACAATAAGTACAGAAGTTTTCACAGCCATCTTGAATCTTAACAAATGCTCTTGTTCTATTTTCAAAATGTTTTATATTCATATCTTCAAATTCTACTTCATTTAAATTGAACTTTTGATTAATTTTTTCTTTATTTCTAAAAAATTCTTCAACTAAATCAACGACCTTAGATTTATTATAATTTCCTAAAACAATATCAATATCATCGTTTTTATAATCTTTAGCGCTTTCAATAAAACAACCACATACCACTAAACAACTATTCTTATTTATTTTTTTAGGATGATTTATCATTTTTCTACTTTTTACATCACTATTATTAGTAACAGTACAAGTATTTACAACATAAACATCACAAAAATCATTAAAATTGCCAATTTCATAACCTCTTTCTTTAAAAAGACTTGCAATATATTCCATCTCATAAGTGTTTACCTTACATCCTAAATTACATAATCCTACTTTCATACTAAAACTTCCCTTCAAAAAAGGATATTATTTTTCTATCCTTTCTTTTAATTTCTTTAATTCACTTAAAAATTCCTCTGTTTTCTTTATTTCATCTTCGATATTTTTAACATTAGTATTTTTATAAGTTTCTATTTTTTTATATTCATTATCACTTTTTATTCCAAATACAGGAGATATAACTGATGAGTTTTTAAATCGTTTAGGTTCTTCCTTTAATTCTTGAACTTTATTAAAACTATTTATTTTTTCTTCTTGTTTTTCAATTAAATCATCTATATTTTTCTTATATAATTCATCAAGCGTAATTGGTTCATTTCCTTCATCTTCTATTCTGTAATTATCAAGTTCATCCGGATCAAGATTGGCTTTTAATAGTTCATCATAACTAATAATTGATTTTTCTTCTTGTACTTTTTCAAAAAATGTTGGACCTATTAAATCATTTTTTTCTTCATAAACAAGCTTTTTAGCGGCTTCTTCTAATTCTTTTTTAGCATCTTCTTCTGTTGGTTTATTTGCTACATACACTACTTCTTGTTCTATAGGTTTTACATCATTTACAGTATTGTTTACATTATCTTCTTCATTTATTACTTCACTTTTATAAATGTCATTATTATCTTTAGAATCATCAGAAATTTTATTTTCTTTATAAGAAGGTAATTCTACTTGATGCTTTAACTTATGTTTTTTAGATGATGCTTTTTCTATTATAACTATAACTAACAATGCTAAAATAATAACTACAATTATAGAACAAATAATAAATATATTATCTTTACCCATTATATTTACAAAATCTTTCATTTTTTTCACCTGCAAATATATTGTATCATATTATTAATTTTTTTAAAAGAAAAAGAGATTAAATCTCTTTTATTCAAAATAACTACAATTATTAAATGAAGTAATATGTTGTGTTGAAGTATCATATAAATAAGTTGGACAATCATTCATATCTTTATTAATTTCAAAACTTAATATTATTTCATTTTTATTTAAATTATTATTTATATAACTATTTCCTACATATATATTTTTATAATTTGGTTTATCAATTATATACGTTAAATTATTATTTTTAAAATCAAGGTTCATGTACTTATTATCACTTAAAACAATTGCTCCACCAATATAATCGATTATAGCATCATAATTTATTAAATATTGATTATCTAACTTAAAGTTATATATAAATCCATAACCGCTTTCTTCTTGAAATAAACATGTGTTAGGAGTATAACATTTAAAACTTTTATAATCAGAAACTTCATATACTTTTCCTGTTGTTATATTAATAAAATAATTTGAATTAATTGTGTCCACAATTTCATCATTAATCATCTTAAATCCAATAACAAATTTATCAGTCCATGCAATTGTAACTTTTTTCATGTTTATGTTAAAAAAGGAATTAGAAAAATGTTTTTCTTCTTTTCTACTTAAAATTAGTCCAATATCATTATTATTATTATGACTTAATAATGTAAATCCCGTAAAACTATCAACATCATATATTTCATCAGTTGATATATTATAAATATATCCCTCTTTATTATTTGAAACTCCAAAATAATTATATTCATATTCATTATTAATTAATGAACATTCATTTTTACATTTAACAATATATTTTTCTTGAATTACACCAGTTGTTGGAACTGAAGAAGAAAATAAAGTTTTATTATTATAAGTATATTGATAAACTTCTAAAGAATATGTTTTTCTAGTTAAAAAATAATATATTGAAATAATTGTTAATATTACAAAGATAGTACAAATTAAAATGATAATTTTATTCTTTTTATTCATATAGCCTCCTAATTAGATAACCAACATGCTTCCCTTGTTCTACAATAAGAAGAACATGATTCATAAGTTGTACAAGTTGTTGTAGTTGGGGCATAGCTTGCGCATCCACATGAACATGACACAGTTTGAATTACTTTATATTGAAAGTTTTTTGCTGTTGCAAGAATATAATTATTATGTTCTTCAAAGTTTATATTTACACTAGAACAATATTCTGCACACTCTTTTTGTCCCCAAGGAGAATTCAAAAAACAATTAGTTTCACAAGAACCACCAGCGCCTGTTCCTGGATTACATGTTTTACAACTAGTACATCCTCCACCTGAAGTTGTACATGGCTCACCTTCATAAGTGCTACAACTTTCTCCCCAACTTAAACAATCACAAGCTGATGATTGAGAAAACTTTAAAGTAGTTTCTTTATAATTTACATTTCCTGCCTCATCTTTTGCATATACATAATATGTTTTTGCTTCATTTTTAATAAAGTTTGTTGATATTGATTGAATACTATCTATTGTAGTCCATGATGTTGGTTCTTCATTTTTATCTGTAATTTGATATGCAACAACACCAATATTATCTGTCATCGTTGCCAAAATTGTAGCAGTATTTTTACCTCCTGTTACAGATAGTGTAATATCAGGAACCTCATTATCTAGTTCAGTTACATCAACACTACAAGTATTTTCATTTCCTGCACTATCAATTACTTTTGCTATATATTTTCCATTTTTAGTAACATTATATAAATTTGTACTATCTAAAACACTATCACCTATTTTAACTGTTTTAATAGGACTAGTATCATCTGTTGCCGTTACAAGTAAATTCATAGATAAATTTGTTTTATCTTGTTTTGAAATTATACATCTTGGTTTATCTTTATCTATTTTTATTTCATTATCTGTTTTACATGTTGTTTTTAAACCATACTTATTAAGTATTTCAAAACTATAACTACCACTTCTTTTAGCTATAAAATTAGCATTATATGTTTTAGTATTTTCATCATATGTTGTTTTTATAGCTTTACCATTATTTTTAATGTTTACTATACCAACATTATCAGTTGATTTTACATTTATTGTAACATCATTATTACTCCAATTATCATTATAAGATAATTCACATGTTGGAGCAATGCCATCGCCTTCTTGTTTAAAATCACAATAACTTTCATCTGTTACATATGTTTTGTCCCCACATTTTAAACATAAATAATAGTCATAATTCCCACGGTTATTTTCTACAACAACGTAACTTTCACTAGAACAATTATTTTTATATGCATCAATTACATCATTAGAAAATAAATTATTTTGTTTCATCTTATCAAGTGTTAAAATATCAACATATTTTCCTTCAATTTGACCATTTGGTAATTCACTTCTGTTATTTGTATAATAATCTTTTGCTACGGTAATAACATTATCTTTTAATTTATCATTATACTCGTTGTTTGCTTTATTTCTATAACTTATAATAGCTGGGGTTATTATAAGAGCAAGGACACATATTATTCCAAGTACCACAAGCATTTCTACCAAAGTAAATCCTTTTTTGTTTTTCATAAAACTCCTCCTTTATTATACTTTAATTATAATAAATAATTTCCTTTTTGTAAACTTAAAAAAATATATTATGAAAAGAACACTTAAAATGGCATTGATTGCCTCATTGGCAGTTGGTGGAAGTTATGTTTTGTATGGTTCTCAAAACAAAGAAGAATTGTCCGATTTAGCTTTGTCAAATGTGGAGGCCTTGACTTTAGGTACGAAGGATTGTATGTATCAACGTAATTCACGTTGTTATGAACTCGTTGTAGGTCCTCCGGGCGAACCTGTTATTATTGAGACAAGTAAGGAAGCAAATTGGGTAAATCGATATACCATTCCTGAGTAATTAGACATTTATGTAATACGGGACAAAATAAATAGGCATTAAGCATTTGTTTTGTCCCGTTTGAAGAGTATTAAAATTATGATTAAAATAAAATTGTATTATTCGATTGTTGCCATCCTTTTTTTATTTCCTGTGTCAGTAACAAAGGAAATGACTTTTTATCTATTCCCACCAAACCGATCTATGGCTTTTATTATGATAAAGAAATTATCTCCAATGAGTTGGTTACATTCTCTTCTCTTGATTGTGGAATTCTTATGGTTCAACGTTGTA
>URYZ01000036.1 GCA_900552235.1 uncultured Mycoplasmatota bacterium
ACTGAAAAATTGTATCAATCTATAATTGAAAATAAGGAATTTAAAGGAGGAGATATAATGAAAAAAGGATTGAAATTTGGACTATATGCTTTAAGTACATTAATGCTATTTGGTTTGGCAATATTATTTGATTTAATATTTAAAAGACCAATAGATTGGACGGGAGCAGTTATTTTTACAGCGGTATTTACAGCAGCTGATATAATTGGAGTAAAAAAATATATAGAAAGTAAGGCCGGTGAAAAATATACAAAAAAAGATTATATAAAACATTCTTTAATAACTTTGTTAATCTTTGGGGTAATACTTTTTGCCTGTAGTGCAGTTAAATATGGTTACATTGTTAATAAAGAACCAAACAGTAATGTATTAGAAATGTCAGTAAGAAAATCACTTATAGACATAGCAAATGATGAGTTTAAAAATGATGGTAATTATATTTATGCAGAAAGTCATAAAATATTAGATTCTAAAGTTAAAAAAGATGAAATATATGTTTATGTTGTAGCTAATTATGGAATGTTTAATGAAAATAACAATGAATTAAGTTCAGTTAATTCTAAAAAATGTACTTTAACTATGATATATAAAAAAGATAAGAATAATACTGGAATTTATGAATTAAAAGAATATAAAGAAGATGAAATTCCAGATAATTTAAAAGAAAAAGCAAATGTGAATTTTGAAGATACTTATTTTAAAGAACAATTAAATAGTTATTGTAATAGATAAATTGTTTAATATTTTATGTAGGAGTTGTTATGAGAAAAAGAAAATTAAAAAGAAAGATTAAAAGAAAGATTATATTTTTAGTTATTATAATATTGTTAGTAGGAGGATTTTTTATAAATAGAAAGACTGATTTTGTTACTAAAATTAAGGATGAAATTAATAATACTGATAATGGTGAAGAAGTTAAGAATCCTGCTAAAGAGATTTTAAAGGAAGAAGATGTTAAGTCTAAAGAAAAAGTTAGGATAGAAACTCCATCAGGGGCTGTTTTAGTTGGCTCTATTAAAAGGGATAATGAGGGTTGGTATTTTATGTCAATTCAGCCTCTTGATATAACTTTAACTTATTATATTGATCATCCAGAAAAGTTTGAAAATGTAATTAAACTTAGAATGCTTGAAGATAATGAAGATAATTTTAATAAGTCTATTTATAATAATGAGATAGTAACTGTTTATGGTGAGATATTAAATCCTAGAAGTATGGGTACATTATATTTGTATCCTTATAATATTAAGAGTGGTAAACAGGTTATGCAATCTTATGCTGATGCTAGCATTACTGCTCCTTCTGATATTTTTGGAACAATGGATGAGAATCTTTTACCTAGTAAGATGAATTCAAAGATTGTTAATGGTGAATATAAATATAATTTTTATATGGTATCTAAAGAAACTTTATATAGGTTTGATAATGATTTTATAGATTTTTACCTTGAATTTGTTGATGCTTTCTTGAATTATAAGACAAGTATTAAATGTCCTAATAAAAATTATGCTGATTTTCTTTTTTCAATATTAGATTATCAATTTCCTGTATTTTTTGCTGATGGTATTTATGATTTTTCCAAGGTTTATGATAAGGATAGTAAAACTATAAATTGGAGTTATTCTTCTAACTCTAAGACTGAACATGATAAGTTAATTAGTAATTTTGAAAAAGAAGCTAATAAGTTTTTGAATGGTGTTACTGAGAATTTATCTGATAGTAAGAAGGCTCAAATTATATATCATAATTTATCTAAAGCTATTTCTTATAATTATAATTCTTTAAATGATTTTAAAAATACTGAATCTTATTATGTTTATGTTAATCATAGTGGTATATGTCACTCTTTTGCTTATACTTATAATCAATTATTAACACAAGTTGGTATTGAAAGTACTATTGCTATTGGTCAAGCTAAAGGGGCTTCTATAGGACATGCTTGGTCTGTTATTAAGATAGATGGTACATATTATTTTGCAGATCCTACATATGAATTAAGTTATAAAAACGGAACTGCATATAAGTTTTATGGTATGGGAATAAAGGAAAGAGAAAGTACTAATGAATATTATGAAGATAATATAGTAATTGGTATGTATGATTCAAAGCCTATGAAAAACTATGGAAATTTTGATAAAAATTTACCTATATTAGAGTAGTTATAAGTATAGTAATATTTATAATAAAAAAAAAAACATAAATGCACTAGTATAAGTATAGAATTTTCATCAGATTTAAAAGGTAATTATAAATCTGTAGAACATTTAATTGATATTGCTGATGATGTAAAATAGTAACTTTGATTTGAATACCATTTTTTTGATAAATGCTAACTAGAAATAGTTAGTTTTTTTGTTATGTAAAGGAGCCCTTTTTATATTAAATATAGAAACAAAAGGATTAAAAATAAATGATAAATTAAAAAGAAAAATTGAGATGATTGGTAGATTTACAAATACTACTCCTATCATAAATAATGGTTGTATTAAAAATATAACAAGTACAAATGTTGCTTATGTTATGCCACATATCATTGCTATTAAGAATAATAAATAACTAATGTTTGATGAACGTGATGATGTTTATGTAAATACCTTTAAAAGTAAAATATCGTTTAAAGATTTAGAAGATTATATAAATACACATTAAATATCTTTTTTTAAGTATTATACTTTTCAAAAATACTTTTAAAGTGCCAAACATATGAAAGGAGATATTTAAAAAATATGAATGAAGAAAATAAAATAGTAGGTATTTATATTCGTGTATCAATTGACGACAAAAAAGAGGAAAAAATTATCAGAATAATTTAATCCTCTTTTTGGTTTTTTTGAATATGGGAATAAAATATATGTCTAAACAGCACTGAATTTGTACTCCCACACAAATTCTAATATATGAAATTCCCATACCCTTTACTGAAATAATAATATTAATTAACAAATAATTTCAATTATAAATTGTAGTTTTTAATAATCACAAAATTTTAATTGTTTACAAATTTAACAAATCTTTTTTCTTTTTATTAAACTCCTCTTGATTTATAATTCCTGAATCTAATAACTCTTTATATTTCTTTATTTCCTCTATAGGATCTATTTCAGATTTATCTTTATTATCTCCTAATTTAGAAAATAAATTTGATACACTATTTTTTGTTTTACTAAATCCAGCAACAAATTTTTCTTTAAAACTCTGTTTATCTTCTTCAGAAACTTTGCCTGTTTCATTACTTAATAATTCTATATCTCTATTAAATTCCTCTTCAGAATAATCAAATGTTGCATTATCTAAAGTATCATTTAATTTTCGTGCCATAGGCATCATTGAAGCAAAATTAATCGTCCCAGATATTACTCCACCAATAACAGGTATTACCTTAGATACACCTGAAGCTAATGTTTTTTTTGTTAGAGTATAGCCAACAAAAGAGCAAATCTTTTTTATCATTGGATACCAAAATGTTTTAGTCAAAGCTTTTTGAGGAATTTTTTTTAGTGCTGTTTTAGCAACTTGTGTTGATAGAACCCTGACACCTGAAACTGCACCTGATACGCCAAACATGACTCCACAATATAGTATTAATTGATTTTTCACTTTCTCATCATCAATTTTTCCATTTTTCCATAAATCATCAGCGCCATATAAATACGAAAGTTCTTGAGCAAGTCTTAGTGACATTCCAAAAAATTGCAATATATCTGCCGGAATAGTTGCAGCCATTGCTAATCCTCCTGGAATACCTGCCGCAAAAGATGCTATAGAAGATTGACTTGTTCTTTTCATAATTAATCTATTAGCTATATTATTTATTTCCTCTCTAGTTATTCCGACTCCTATTGGACCATTATTTATTATATTTTCAAGCAAATCAACTTTTGAAGAAAAAATTTCTGCTAAAAATTTGTTCCTATCAACTTTAACACCTGGTATTTGAATAGCTTTACAAATTATTTCTTCTAGCATAATATCAGATGTAATTTCTTTATTATCTTGTATTATTACTTCGTTTTTTTCTTGTCTTGTTATTTCATTCTTTTCCATTTTTTTCTCCTCTCATAATATAAAATGTTTTTTACGCGAATTTCATTTGAAAAGTAAATATTATATACTTTTATACTATATTTCAATAAATTAAGTCAAACATAATATTAATATTTAATATTCAAACAAACCACTTATTTGTCTGTGTTGTCTATCAAATTTTTCATTTCTTTAAGTTTTGTTTCTAATAATTTTTTATCAATTA
>URYZ01000037.1 GCA_900552235.1 uncultured Mycoplasmatota bacterium
TAAATTCTTATTTTAAAAAGTTTGGTTTTAAGACAAGTTTAGATATTAAACTTAATGAAAATAAAAGAGATGAAATACAAAAAGAAATAGAAGAATCTAATAAGTTTAATAATAATATATTTGAAAATAAAAAAGATTATAATAAAAAGATTGAAGAACAAAAATCATTTAATAAAGAAAAAACATATAGAAATAATGTAAAAAAAGAAGTTAATGAAAATTGTATTTTAGGTTATAGTGTTAAAGATGAAGTAACTAAATTAAGTGATATATCTTATGAAATGGATAATGTTACTGTTGAGGGTTATGTATTTGGAATTATGCCTTCGACTAAAAAAGGGTTTAATAGTTTTACTTTAAAATTTTCTGATTTAACAACAAGTATGTATGTAAGAATATATGCAAAAACAGAAGAAGAGTATAATGAATTAATTGCTAAGTTTAAAGAAAATATGTGGATTAGAGTAAATGGTTATGTTAAGAATAATCCTTTTTATAATGATTTTGTATTAAATGCTAGAAATATAGAAAAAATAGATAGTAAATTAGAAGAAATAAAAGATTTAGAAGAAGAAAAAAGAGTAGAACTTCATGCACATACTAAAATGAGTCAAATGGATGGAGTAGTAGAAGTTAAAGATTTAATTAAACAAGCTTGTAAATGGGGACATAAAGCTATTGCTATAACAGATCATAATTCTATTCAAACATTTCCAGAGTGTTACCATCATAAAGATGAAATAAAAATACTTTATGGGGTAGAACTTTCAATGATTGATGATGATTTAGATTTAGTTTTTAGAAGTGATGATAGTGTTTTACTTGATAATACTTATGTAGTATTTGACTTTGAAACAACAGGATTTAATGCAGGTGGTAAAGATTCAATTATTGAAATTGGGGCAGTTAAACTTAAAAATGGGGAAATAATTGATAAATTTGATATGCTTATTAATCCAGGAAAACCTTTAAGTCCACATATTTCAGAACTTACGGGAATAACAGATTTTATGTTAAAAGATGCTCCAACGGAAGAAGAAGCTGTTAAAGAGTTTATAAAGTGGACTGGAAGTCTTCCAATGGTAGCTCATAATGCTAAATTTGATGCTTCATTTTTAACTATGGCTTATAAAAAATATAATTTAGGAGAATATACTAATCCTCTTTTAGATACTTTAGAATTATCAAGAGCAATTGAACCAACTGCTGCAAGACATAGTTTAAGTGCTTTAGTTAAAAGATATGATATACCATGGGATGAAGAAAGTCATCATCGTGGAGATTATGATGCTGAAGCAACGGCTTTAATTTTTTATAAAATGCTTGAATATTTATCAACAAGAAAAATAGAAAAAATGAATCAAATAAATGATTTAGTAGCAAAAGATGATATTCATAAATTTGGTAATTTATATCATGTAAATTTACTTGTAAAAAATAAAGTTGGTTTAAAAAATTTATTTAAAATAGTAAGTTATGCAAATACAAAATATTTATATAAAACACCAAGAATACTTAGAAGTGTAATTAATGAATTAAGGGAAGGTATTTTAGTAGGATCTTCATGTTCAAATGGGGAAATATTTAGTTTAGCAAGAAGTAAAAGTGATGATGAACTTGCTAATCTTATGGATTTTTATGATTATATTGAGATACAACCACTTGATGTTTATAGTCATTTAATTGATACTGAAGATTTTAAAGATTATGATGAAATAAAAGAAAATATTTATAAAATATTAAGAGTTGCTAATGAAAAAGATAAAATAGTTGTAGCAACGGGAGATGTTCATCACTTAACTAAAAAAGATAAATTATATAGACAAATTATTATTAATCAAAAAGTACCAGGGGGAGGATTTCATCCACTTAATAAATCTTCAATTAAAGATATTCCATCACAACATTTTAGAACTACAAGAGAAATGCTTGATGATTTTAGTTTTTTAAATGAAGATGAGGCTAAAAAAATAGTTGTTGAAAATACAAATAAAATTGCTGATATGGTTGAAGAGTTTGAAATAATACCTGATACTAAAGGAATACCATTTTCACCTATATTTGAAAATAGTAAAGAAATTATTAAAGATATAAGTTATAAAAAAGCACATGAAATATATGGAGAAAATTTACCTGATATCGTTAAAGAAAGATTAGATACTGAACTTAATGGTATTATAAACGGAGGATTTGATGCGATATATTTAATCGCTCAAAAACTTGTTAAACATAGTAATGATGATGGTTATTATGTTGGAAGTAGAGGTAGTGTTGGTTCTTCTTTTGCTGCTACAATGCTTGGAATAACCGAAGTTAACCCACTTCCAGCTCATTATGTTTGTCCTAATTGTAAAAAAACGATCTTTACAGATGAAAATAATCGTATGTATAATCTTGATTATGCTTCAGGATATGATTTGCCTGATAGAAAATGTGAGTGTGGAACAATGATGAATAAAGATGGGCAAGATATGCCATTTGCCACATTCTTAGGATTTAATGCCGATAAAGTACCTGATATTGACCTTAACTTTTCAGGAGATTATCAAGCTAAAGCTCATGAATATACAAAAGTATTATTTGGAGAAGATTATGTTTATCGTGCAGGAACAATAGGTACAGTAGCAGATAAAACAGCCTTTGGTTATGTAAAAGGATATTATGAAGATAAAGGAATACCAGATGTAAAAAATCTTGAAGTTGAACGTCTTGCAATTGGCGTAACTGGAGTTAAAAGAACAACAGGACAACATCCTGGAGGAATAGTAGTTGTTCCTGATTATAAAGATATTTTTGACTTTACACCATATCAATATCCTGCAGATGATCCAACAAGTGCTTGGGCTACAACACATTTTAATTATCATGATATAGAGTCATGCTTATTAAAATTAGATATACTAGGACACGATAATCCTACAATATTTAAATATCTTGAAGATAATACAGGAATACTTATGAAAGATATTCCTATGGATGATAAAAAAGTTATGAGTTTGTTTACTTCAACAACTGCTCTAGGAGTAACTCCAGAACAAATTAATTGTGAAACAGGAGCACTTGCTTTACCTGAATTTACAAAATTTGTAATAGGTATTGTAAATGAAACAAAACCAACGACTTTTGCAGAACTTGTTAAAATAAGTGGTTTATCACATGGTACAGATGTATGGAATGGCAACGCACAAGACATTGTTAAAGAAGGAATTGTTCCTTTTAAAGAAGTAATTGGATGTCGTGATGATATTATGGTATATCTTATGAACCATGGTGTTGAACCATTAAAATCATTTAAAATAATGGAATTTGTTCGTAAGGGTAAAGCTAGTAAAGATCCTGCTAAATGGCAAGAATTTGTAAAAGATTTAAAAGATGCTAAAATTCCAGATTGGTTTATTGAAAGCTGTGGAAAAATAAAATACATGTTCCCTAAAGCACATGCAACAGCATATATTTCAGCAGCTTGGAAAATTGCATGGTTTAAAGTTTATAAACCAATTTATTATTACGCAGCATGGTTTAGTATAAAAGGATTATCATTTGACCTTGAAAGTATGGAAGCAGGATATAATAAAATAAAACAAAGACTTGAAGAAATGCAACTTAAAAAATTCGGTTTATCTCCAAAAGAAAGTGATACAATTGCTACTTTAGAAGTTGCCCTTGAAATGACTGCAAGAAAATTTAAGTTTTCAGGAATAGATTTAAATAAATCAGATGCAAAATATTTCATAATAGGAGAAGATAAAAATACACTTATTCCACCATTTAGAGCAATAGATGGTCTTGGAGATACTGTTGCAACAAAAATAATCGAAGAAAGAGAAAAAAGACCATTTATTAGTATTGAAGACTTACAAAAAAGAGCTAAGCTTTCAACTACAGTAATTGAAAAAATGCGTGTAATGGGAGTATTAAAAAACCTACCAGAATCTAGTCAATTAAGTTTATTTTAATAAAATGTAAGAAGATATAAAAAGTATCTTCTTTTAAATTGGCAAAAATTACCAACAATAATTTTCATATTATTATGATAAAATAAAATTATAATAAAAAAGCCTTTTAAAAAGTATATAAAAGTTTGTTAAAATTTATAAAAAATATTGACAACCTGGGGGGGTGCTTTATATAATTAATTTATAAAGTTAATAAGGTGTTGATATTATGAAAGAAAATAT
>URYZ01000038.1 GCA_900552235.1 uncultured Mycoplasmatota bacterium
TCTAATACATCACTATAATTAACGATTAAAATATATTTATCATAATAAGAACAAGCAAGAGATATTAATTCCTTATTTTGTTCATTATCAAGTTCAAGTCTGATTTCATCATGAGGAAAAAGAATATTATTTCTTAATATAAGAACGGGTAATGTAGTTATGTTCAAAATAATCACTTCCTCCTGTTAAATTATTACTTACTATTATACTTATATTTTTTATTTAATCAAGCATATTTTAAAAAAAGAAGAAAAAAAAATTTTAAAAAAATAACACTTAGTTTTATAACTAAATGTTATTTAAGATAATATATCTTTTATTATATCTTCTTCATCCATTTCATCTAAATTGTACCATTTTATATCAGAAAATTGATTTTTAAAAAATGTAAGTTGTCTTTTAGCATATCTTCTTGATAATAATTTAATTTTATCAATTGCTTCATCTAAAGTTAATTTTTTATCAAAATATAAATATAATTCTTTATATCCAATTGCAGTATTAATAGCTCTTGTATGAATGTTTTTTTGATACAAATTATATGCTTCTTGGGTTAAACCTTCTTTAATCATTCTATCTACACGTAAATTTATATTGTTATATAAATTATCTTTTTTTCTTGTTAAACAAATTAATTTAAAATCATATAATTTAACATTTTTATTACTAGTACTTTCTACATTATTTTCTATTTTTTGTAAAGCTCTTTCCACTCTTCTTCTGTTATTAAAATCTATTTCTATGGAGTTATTAATAGATTTGATTTTACTTACTAATTCTTCAAGAGTATATTTAGAATAATCATTAATAATGTTTTCTTCAGTAAATTTATAATCATATAGTAAAGCTTTTAAATATAAACCTGTTCCTCCAACAATTAAAACATTTTTATTTTCTTTTAATAATTCATTTAAAATTTTTCTAGCATCTTTTTGATAAGCACAAACATTATAATCATCAAAAACACTTTTTGTATTTATTAAATAGTGTTTTATTCCTTGCATTTCTTCTTCTTTTATTTTAGCTGTTCCTATATTTAATTCTTTATATATTTGCATGCTGTCACAGTTAATTATAGATGCATTAAGTTTTTTTGCAAGTTTAATGGACAAGTTAGTTTTACCTACACCTGTTGGTCCCGTTATAACATATATCAAAAATATCACCTTCTTTAAACAGCAAAATTATATCATAAATTTTTGTAAAAAGCAAAATTATTACTTTAATTTATCAAAAAAAGATACTTTATTATATATAAAGTATCCTAAATAAATATTAGTTTTTATACAAATTTAACATTTTATTATATATATCAGGTTCCACTATTTTAATAGCCGCGATAGAAGTTTCTAAACTTAATTTATAACTTCCTTTAAAAAATAGTTTACTTGCAATATCAAGGCCTCTTTCAATGTCTTTGTCTAAAGGCTTATATCTATTGCCATATACAATAATCATCTCAGCTAGTTTTGCTGTTTTTATCATTTCTGTTGTTGTATTAAAAAGTTTTAATGATAAGTCCCTTGCTGTATCAACTCTTATATTTAAAGTTTTAATTGTAATTGGGGTTTTATCTAGCTCTTTTACTATTTCTAAAATTGCATCATTTGCTTCAGATAATTCTACAAAATAATTACTTGTAATAATAGGAAGCGGATAATTTCTTATGCTAGTTTTACATTTAGATAAAAGTGCAGTTATTTCTTTTAATTGTTCTCTTGCTCTTTGTTCATCTTCTTGCATGCTTCCAAGAGATTTTAAGCAAATATCTAAATCATTTTCTGTAGTAGCAAGTTTATTTGATAAACTTTCAATTTTCTCTTTTAATGAAGAATATGGTTCTTTTTTTGTTTTTAAATCTTTAACTATTATATTATAAGATTTATTTATTTCATAAAGATTTTTATTTACATTTTCTAATTCTTGTAAATCATCTTCACTTAAATTATACATATTTTTAATATCATTTAATTGTTCATAAATATCAGTAACTATTTTATTTATTTTACTAATTTTATTTTTAAACGTTTTAGCCTCTTCATCAAATATTTTTTTACTTCTTTTTTCTATCTCAAAATCATTTATTAAATTATCTAAATAATCTAAAAATGTTTTAAGTTCTAACATACTATCTTCTAAATTAAGTATTTTTACTTTATCAAGTATTTCTTTTACTTTCTTTTCAATTTGTTCAATATTATAATCAACATTTAAATAAGATAAAGGATAATTTTTACTTAATAAAGTTTTATATGTTTCTTTTATTTCTTCAATCCTTGAAGGAATAATTTTATTAGTTAATAAAAGTAAATCTGGTACTTCTTCGATTACTGTAGATATATGAGCAATCATTTCATCTAATACTTTTACACTTGACACTATTTCACTATAATTGTTATTTTCCATGATTGTTTCAAATTCTTGAAATCTTTTTTCAATGTTTTCAAATTGAAGTTCAATATACTTATCAATGTCCCCATATGAAGCTTGATTTGTAGTAAAAGTTCTTTCTAAATCACGAAATTTACTTTTAAGTTTTGTAACTATAGCTCTATTTCTTTCTTCACTCATAGTTACTTCTCTTATTTCATCAAGTAAATTATCAGTAGATACACGAAGCTTATATATTTCCATTTCAAGTTCCATAATTTTTTGTTTAGCACTTTTTATATCATTAGCATCAATTAATCCATCAATTTCAAGGAGCATATCTGTTATTACTTGAAAACGATTTTCCTTTATAACACGGTATCTTTCTTTCCATTCTTCATATTTACTTTCTAATTTCTCATTTTTTACAATTACTTCTATTTTAGCAAGCTCACTAGCAATTGGTGTTGATACAATTAAATTCCTTTGACGTTCCAATTCTTGAACTTGTTTTTGTAAATTAATAACCCTTTTTTTCTTTAATAGAATAATAAGGAAAATAACAAAAAGTATAAAAACAACTACAAAAGAGATTAAATAAATACTTTGTTTGTCCATAAAACCATCTCCATATCCTACTTATAATGATACTATAAAATTAGTAATTTGTCTATTATTGATATTTAATTTGTTTACAATTTTAATTTAATAATTTTTGATCTTTATTAATTATTTTATATGTTGTTTCATATATATTTTTATCAGTGCAATATTCCATTACATAATAATCATTATATTTTGTCATTATTATTCCTATAGTGTTATTATGTCTTTCTTTTTTTATATTTTTACTATTACAACATAACAATTATGTTCTATATTAAAAAATAATAGATCACACCTATGATTTCCTAGTCTTACTTCACTTCCTATAAAACTAAATCCAACACCTAACTCTAAAACTATTTTTTCTATTTTTTCTAAAAGTATTTGTTTCAAAGTCTTTTCATCCATGTTTTCCTCATCTACATTAGCAAATATTATAAATGGATTTTTAAATGTGTCTGTGAAATCAATATCTTCTTCTTTTGTTACTAGTTTTATATTATTTTTATCTGCTAAACTTAATCTTTCAAAAGCATTGCTTTTTATTTCTTGTTGTAATTCTCTTGAACTAAGATTATTTTTAACACTTATATTAATATAATAATTTCTTTTGTTAATATCTTTTATAGATAAAAGTAGACAAATATTTGTCCATGTCAATTCGGTCAGCACTGATGACCCTTTTTGCTTATCTTTATATTCTATATAAAATTTTCTCATCCTTTTTAAATTCTTCTCACTATAACCCTTACCATATTTTTTTGTTAATTCTTTACTCCAAGTTGCAATTAACTTATTTCCATA
>URYZ01000039.1 GCA_900552235.1 uncultured Mycoplasmatota bacterium
TTATTATTTTTTTCACTATATCACAACCTTATTTTATTAACTATTAACTTTATAAATTAATTATATACAATACCCCCCCCAGGTTGTCAATATTTTTTATAAATTTTAACAAACTTTTTATAAATAATTTACTTCATAAAAAAGAATATCTTTTAGATTATTATCTTTTTCCATGTATATCATAAAGATTAAAATAAGCATTAGAACACTTTTTAGATATTCTATAATTTACATTAGATTTAAAACTTCCACTTAAAATATCTTGAACATCAGGAGAAGATACTGTAATACTCATAACAGGCTTATTACTTGGAGCATAACCAATAAAGTTATTACTCATTGTAGGATGATCATAAATACCATCATTATTATCATCAACAAAACTTTCACTTGTTCCTGTTTTACCTGCTGGTCTTGGACTATTTCCCATAAAATCATATCCTGTACCAGACGGTGTCATAACAAGTTTAAATCCTTCTTGAATTCTTTTTATATATTCTTCTTTTGTATCAACTTTATTTAAAATAACAGAGTTTTCTTCAAGAAGTATATTATCTTCAGTTAAAATTCCTTTTAAAAATCTTGTTTTTACTCTTGTACCATTATTAGCTATTGTAGAAATATATTGAGATAATTGAAGTGGTGTATAAGTATCATATTGTCCTATAGCATAGTTAAGTAATAAATCACTAGCATAACTACCACCTTTATAACCATCTTCTTCAATAGGAAAATCAATTCCTGTTTTAACTCCTAACCCATATTGATAAAAAGTTTTTCTATAAATATCAAAAGCTTTTAAATCAAGATCTAAATATGAATTATACTTATATTTAAATTTACCTACCATCATAGCTATTTTAAACTGATATATATTACTTGAATACTTTAAAGCTTCAAGATCATTAATCATTCCAAGATTAGTCCAAGAACATTTTTTTGGCATATTTAAAAATTTTATACAACTGTCTTCCATAATAGTCCCAAATTTTATAACTTTTGTATTATATCCAACCGTATGACTTGCACCTTTTACAACACTTCCTGGAGTTACAGTAGAAGTTATATTACCAATACTGTAATCATATATTTCATACTTTCCTAAACTATTTTTTAATACTTGTTTCCCTGCTAAAGTAAGTATTTCTCCTGTTGAAGGTTCTTGTATTACAACAAAACTTCTGTTATAAAACTTTGTATTAGCTTCTTTTTTAGTGTTTAATACTTCATATTTTAATATTTCTTCTACTTTAAGTTGTAAGTCTATATCAATAGATAAAACTATATCTTTACCTTTTTTACCTTCTTTTATAAGTTTAAAACTCCCATCATCAAGTATTTGATAAGTAGATTTTTCTCCTTTTAAAATATCTTCATAATATTCTTCTAAACCACTTATACCTACTCTATCATTTAATAAATATCCTTTATTTAAATAATAAGTTTTCTTTTCATAAGGTATTCCTGTTTCTTCTGTTGAAACACTTCCTAAAATATTTCTTAATGTATCACCATATAAATAAACTCTTTCCCAATCAAGTTTAGTATTAAATCCTTTTAAATTTTCTATATTTTCATTAATATAGGCATATTCTTCTTCTGTTACATTTTTTAGTTTAATTGTTTTTTCATCACTTCTATAACCTTTATTCATCAAATAATATAAATAAGCACATTTTTTATCATCTTCATTAAAAACACTTAAATCATCTTTAGTTATTCTATCAATTTTATATTCATATAATTCATTATAAGTAATTTTTCTATTATTATATAAATTATATTCATTTTCTGTTATTAATTTATTACCTTTTTCAGGATATAAACTTAAATAAAATTCCTTTAGATTTCTTATATTTAATTTATCATAGTCTAAATCAAGATGTTTACTAACTTCATAAGCAAGTTTTATTTCATCACTTTCATTTATATTTTTACTTTTTAAATAATATATTTTTTTAACACTAACATTATCCACTAAAAGTTTATTATTTCGATCATAAATTCTTCCTCTTGGGGATGTATCTTTATATACAATATTACTTGTTTCCTTATTTAAAATCATTTTATAGTAATGATTCATATTTATTGTTAAAAAACAAAGTCTACTTATAATAATAACAAAAAGAAAGAATAATATTATTATTAAAAAATTCATTCTTTTATTAGGATTATATTTAAAATAATTGTTTCTTCTTTTCTTTTTCTTTGTTTTCATATTATTATTTTAAACAAATTTTTAAAAAACTTACATATAATTATATTGGTGATATATATTAAAGAAATATTAATAGAAAATTATATAAATTCTTTAAAAATTGATGATTTAAAAAACTATGCAAAGAATAATAATATTTATTTAAACGAAAAAGATGCGATAGTTATTTTAGATATGGCTAAGAAATATTGGAAAATTGTATATAAAGGTAATCCAAATGAAGTATTTAAACTATTAAAAGAAAAAATAGATATAAAAACATATGAAAAAGTAATTGAACTTTATAATTTATATAAAAAGGAAATGAACTAATCTTCATTTCCTTTTATTAATGTTTACAAAAAATATTTTTTTATCCATTTTATTTTAAATTAGGATTAAATTTTTTATTTTTAATCATATCTATTTCTTCTTTATATGGAGGAAAATCATTTATATATGGTGTTTCAAGTATTTTAGGAATTTGTTCTAATCTTTTATTGTAAATGATATTTATAAGATTATCAAAACCAAGAGTTCCATATCCAATATTTTCATGTCTATCTTTATGACTTCCACGAATATTTTTACTATCATTTATATGAATACATAATACTTTATCTAAAAGATTATAACTTTCTAAAATATCAAGTATTTCATCAAATTTACTAACATCATATCCTGCATCAGATAAATGGCATGTATCAAGACATATTCCTATCTTATCTTTATAAATAACACCATCAATTATTTGTTTAATTTCTTCAAGTGTTTTACCAACTTCTGTTCCTTTTCCTGCCATTGTTTCTAAAAGAATTATTGTATCACTTTCTTTTAATACTTCATTTAATGCATTAATTATATTATTTATTCCTTCATTAACTCCACATCCAACATGACTTCCTGGATGAAGAACTAATTTTTTTACAAAAAGATTAGTACATCTATTACATTCTTGTTTTAAAAAGTTAATAGAAAAATTATATTTATCTAAATCTTTATTATTAGCTAAATTTATAATATATGGAGCATGAACAACAACATTATTTAAAGAAATATTATTTTCTTTCATTTTTTCTAACGCTTTAAAAGTTAAATCATCATTTAAAGGCATACGAACTGTATTTTGTGGTGCTCCTGTATAAAACATAAAAGCATTACCATTATAACTAAGTGTTTCATCTAGTGCTCCTAAAAGCTGAGTATCTTTTTTAAACCCAACATGACTTCCTATTATTAACATATCATCACCTCATAGTTTTAATTATATCAAAAAAAATATGGCTTTGCCATATTTTTTTACAGAGTGTAGACAAACCCCTAGATTTTTCTAGAGGTTTTCTTAGGAATA
>URYZ01000040.1 GCA_900552235.1 uncultured Mycoplasmatota bacterium
ATTATAATACATATTTTATAAAAATAAAAGAGTATTGAACTTTGTCAACACTCTGCAAAAAAGTATTTTTTGTAAATACTTTTTTTATTTTATTAATAAAATTATATAGAAGCGAGTTGATAAAATGTTTAGTATTAAAAATAAATATAATAAAATATTACTTATTAGTGTTGTTATTTTAACTATATTTGGAATTATCATGATATATTCAGCATCACATATTTGGGCTTTATATAAATTTAATAATGCTTTAAAATATGCTATTTTTCAACTTCTTTTTGCAGGACTAGGATTTATTTTAATGAAAATAATTAGTAAAATTGATTATAAAATATATTATGAAAAAGCTAACTTAATAATATTACTTTGTTTAATCTTATTAATACTTGTTTTAATTCCAGGACTTGGTGTTGTAAGAAATGGATCAAGAAGTTGGTTTAGTATTTTTTCATTTAGTATTCAACCTAGTGAAATAGCTAAATTAGGATTAATTATTTTTGTTTCTAAATATTTATCAAAAGTTAAAAAAATAAATTTCAAAGAAATATTACCTGTTTTAATTGTGGTAGGATTATTCTTTGGACTTATTATGTTACAACCAGATTTTGGAACTGGTATAGTTTTAGTAATGAGTATTGTTGCTTTACTTTTTATTTCAGGTTTAAATATGAAATTCTTTTATATTTTAGGTTTTGTAGGAATAATAGGAATAACTGCTTTAATTGTTATTGCACCATATCGTATGGCTAGAATAACATCTTTTATAGACCCATGGAAAGATCCTTTAGGAAGTGGCTTTCAAATAATTCAAAGTTTATATGCCATAGGTCCAGGGGGACTTTTTGGAACAGGTTTTTTGAATTCCAGACAAAAAAGTTTTTACTTGCCAGAACCTCAAACTGATTTTATTTTTTCAATAATTTGTGAAGAATTTGGTGTTGTCGGAGCATTATTTGTTATTATTTTATTTATTATTATTTGTTATACATCAATAAAAATAGCATTACAAAAAACAGACCTTTTTGGAAAATATTTAATATTTGGTATAATTTTTCAAATAATATTTCAAGCAATGCTTAACCTATCTGTTGTAATAGGTCTTATTCCTGTTACTGGAGTAACCCTTCCTTTTTTAAGTTATGGAGGAAGTAGTTTAGTTATAACAATGAGTATGATAGGAATTATCTTAAATATAAGTAAAAAAGATTAACTCAATAACTTTCCCATACTTGTCCTCTTTTTCTAAGTATATTTTTACTTTATCACTTTTTAATATTTCTCTTTTTGTATCTCTGTTAGTGCAAGCACATAATTTGTTGCTCTACTTACCTTCATATTTGATTTATCTTCTTTTGTTCCTGTTTTATATATATCTATTTTTTGATATGTATTTTTTACTTCCTTCCTATTTTTAACTTTATAAATTTTAGCAAACTTTTTAAAGGTATTTTTATTATATACAATAAAATTAGTTTAATTATTTATAATTATTATCATAAATTTATATGAAAGAGGGTTTCTTATGAATATAAAATTAGGATTTATTTTATCTTTTATCGCAGGACTTTCTACTTTAATTGGAAGTGTTTTTATTTTTTTTAACAATAAGAAAAAAGATAATATAATAATATCTTCTTTAGCATTTGCAAGTGGTGTTATGAGTTTTGTATCATTTTTTGATTTAATTCCTGAAGCTTTTAATATACTTAATAAATCTTATAATAATATATTTTCTTTAATAAACATTTTATTATTTATTATTATAGGTATTGTTTTATCTATTTTAATTGATAAATTATTACCTGATAAAACTTATAATAAAAAAGATAAACTTTATCATGTTGGTTTGTTTTCTATGATAGCTATAATTATTCACAACATTCCTGAAGGTATAGCTACATTTTTAACAACAACATCTAATTTAAATCTAGGTTTAAAATTAACTATTGCTATTGCTTTTCATAATATACCCGAAGGTATTAGTATTTCTCTTCCTATTTATTATTCTTTAAATAATAAGAAAAAAGCCTTTTTATATACTTTTATTTCTTCTATATCAGAACCTTTCGGAGCATTCCTTTGTTTTATCTTTATTGGTCCTTATGTAAATATATTATTTTTAGGGTTTTTATTTTCTTTAATTTCTGGCATTATGTTATATATATCTATATATGAATTATTAAAAGAATCATTAAGTTATAATAAAAAATACTTAACAATTATTTTTTACTTAATTGGAAGTATTTTTACTATTTTAAACAGTATATTCTTTTAATGCTTTTATATAAACATCTTTTACTTTTGAAGCAAAACAAGAAAGAGAATAATTATTAGAACTAATTTTAGCATTATTTTCCAAATTTTCTAATAATCTTTTATCATCAATTAATTTTAAGATTAATTGAGTAAGTTCACTTTTATTTTTAAATATATAACCATTATAACCATTAATAACAACATCTATAAAACTTTCATCATTTATACATAAAACAGGTTTAGAAGATGAAAATGCTTCCATTAAGGTTAAACCTTGTGTTTCATAATGTGATGCCGTTAGTAAAACGTTTGATATATTATAAAAAATAGGAATATCTTGATAATCTACTTTACCTGTAAAAATACAATTATCAAAAATATTTAACTTTTTAGCTAATACTTTTAATTCTTTTTCCAAAGGACCTGTTCCTATGATTAAAAGTTTAGCATTTTTATGTTTTTTTACTACATTAACATAACTTTCTATTAAAAAATCAACATTTTCTTTTGCACTTTCATCATAAACTACTGGGAAAACTTGCATACTTGTAAATTCACTTTTTGAAAAGTTATAATAATGATTATAATAAATAACTATTTTACTATAACTTTTTTCATTAATCGCTTTTGTAAGATATTCTTTTAATCTATCAAGTTCCTGATAAAAATCATCTTTTGCTATTTTCATAACTGTTTTATCATCTTCATAAGCAATTTTTCTACCACTTATAATTTTATAATCATCTTTAGTTTCTTTAATCTTTTGAGAAACAACCTGATTATATGAAGAACAAAAACCATAGTCTGAGGCAATATAAATATTAAGTACTGGTTTTGATGCATCTGGTTCTATCGAATTTTTGTCAAGAACTATATTATCATTATACATAATCGAAGATATTATTTTAGTAAGAACTGAACTTGTAATACCAAATTCTTCGACTTTACTTTTCGCAGAATTTATTCTAACTAAAGAAAATAAATTCATAACTTGTACTATAGGTTTAATATTTTTCATATTACACCTACATTATTGTATTAATTCTAGTTTTATAAAACTCATCTAAATATTTAAAATAATCCGCTATAGATTCTCCATCTTTAATCTTTCTTGCTTCATCTTTAATATCTTTACTATCAATTAACATTTGGGTAATATCATTAATCATTTTCTTACTATCAATTGATATAAGTCCATTTCCAGAAACTTGAAATATCTTTTTTTCATCACTATT
>URYZ01000041.1 GCA_900552235.1 uncultured Mycoplasmatota bacterium
GTTATTTACACAACATAAGAATTATTAAGTACTAACATTGTCCTAAAACTTTTATTGCCCCATGATGTAGAAACCCAACCATCATATTTTTCTGCAACTTTTTCAACGCTTTCAATTCCTACGCCGTGAATATTTCCGTCTTTCTTTGTTGTAAGCAACCTGTCACCTTGCCTTACTATCTCCCCACTAAATGAATTTTCTATCTTTATTATTGTTTTTTTATTTAATACTTTATATCTATATCCTAAAAATACAAAACCTTCTTTTATACTTACTATTTTACATTTATTCTTATTTAATTTTAATTTATATTTTTTCATTAACTCTTTTTCAATAAACTCATATATTTCTTTTAATTTATTCTTATCTTTATCTATTAGGATAAAATCATCCATATAATGAATATAATATTTAATCTTATAATCATGAATTATTTTATGATCTAATTCATATAAATAAAAAATAGATAAAAATTGACTAGTCATATTTCCTATTGGAAGTCCTTTATTATATTCATATATAGGTATTTTTTCTATTTCCTTTTTATTATTAGGAAATAAACTTATATAATACTTTTTAATTTTATTTATTTTTTCATTTACATATATACTATTTGTACTAGATAAAATATCACATATAAAATTATATGAATAACTATCTAACTTATCTATTAACATACTTTTAAGTACATTATGATCTATTGTATAAAAATATTTACTTATATCTAATTTTAATATATAAAAATTATCATATTTTTTATTTTCCTCTAAATATTTATTTAATAACTTTCTAGCATATGATGTTCCTTTATTTTTTCTTGTTACTACATTTCTATCATCTAAATACTTTTCTAAACTAGGTATTAAATGATTTCTTGTTATATAATGATTTATTATTTTATCTTTTATATTTAATGACATTACTATTCTAAACTTAGGCTTTGTTATTAAAAATATATTATATTTACAAGTATAATTATTATTATAATTAACTATTATATTATAAATATTATTTATATTTTCAAACTTATACTTTTCAAAATTATATATTTTACTTTTATTTTTAGTATTTTTTCTAATCTCATTTTCATATATATTTAAAATATCATTAAATACTTTATAATTCATTATTTATCCATCCATGTAACATTTTATTTATCTTAGTTAAATTAAATATGTATGTATTTAATTTTTTTAAAGAAATATAATTCTTTTTATATGAATATTCAAAATAAAAATCTATCATACTTATTTTACTTAAACATTCATATTTTATATTTATTTTATCATCTGTTTTATTATTAGCTAAATACACTAATTCAAGTAATTCAAATAATGTATTTATTATTCTTTTTTTAATTATTATATCTTTTTTGGATAATTTATTAAAATACTATCTAAAGACAAAATAAATTTTTTTATTTCATTTGCTAAAAGAAACTTATTATTCATTAATAACCTCATTTATATATTTAACTATTTTTTCTAACTTTTCTATTTCTAAATTTTCAAGTTTAGGTTTTATATTATCTTTCATTTTTCTTAATTCTAATACTTTTTTTCCTTTTTCTAAGACTTTTTTATAATTATTATTTTTATTAAAATCTTTTTTATCTTCTTTGTTATCTTTATATTTAATTAAATAATTTATATTATTATCTTCTAGTTTGTTTATTACTTTAGATAATACGTTACTAGGAAATCCTACTTTAGAATTTACTATTTTATAGCCCATTAAATAACTAACTATAACAGAATCTTCATCAAATACCGAAACAAACTTTCCTATTTCTCTTAATAAAACATAATCACTACTTTTTTTCATACTTTCCTTCTTTCATAAATAAAATTTTAATTATAATAAAAATAAGGGTCACTTAAAAGATGTTACAACATCATTTTAAGGCCCTTAATTTTTATTATACTTTTTATATGCTTTCTAGGAAGTTACGTATAACTATCCATACATATATTTAATTTAAAGATTATCTCAAAGATATGTTTTGTCCTTTATTAATTCCCATACATTAACCATGACTAATGTATCATATTACACATTTTATAAAGGTCTGGCCGAACGGCAAACTGGTTGTTGTTGACATTGTTGTTGTTCGCATTCCCATCCGAATTGACATTGAACGCATTGTTACTGTTGCTAGCATTCTGAGGCAATCAAACATACCTTATATATATAAATAACATAATTATAAATTTATTTATAATTAATTATATATACCATTTTTATACTTATTAACAATTTTTCAAAACTTCCCGCAGGATTTCACCCTGCAGGGAAGAAAGATCATAACCCAAGCGTATATGGTGAACTTGAAGTTCCATTTCCCCCGGTGATTTGTGCGGAAGATATTAGATATAGGACTGGCCGAACGGCATACTGGTAGCCGTAGACATTGTAGCCGTTCGCATACCCATCCGAATAGACACGGAACGCACGGCTACTGTCGCTAGCAAACTGAGGCAATAACCACTCATTAGCCTTTATATTGTATAACCAGTTTGTACCGTTACATGCTCCTATATCATTTGATGATGAGTTAGAATCATATATTTTTTTATTTTCACAATTACTACTCGCATAGCCATAATCACTTAAATACATTAATCCTAGTTTTCCAACCCAACTATTTGGATTTGTTCCATTGTAAAACTCATTACTTGTTGTATTTTGTATTTTTCTTTCATATGAATAAAATTGTAATGGTGTATCTGCATATCCATTATTAGAAGTCGGAGTTTTTCCTCCTAAATAATATTTTGCCTGACCTATCATACTTTGTGATGTACTATCTAAACTATTTAGATATGTTGTATTAAGTTCTGTATTTAATGTTGCTCCAGTCCAATTATTATATGTAGAGGTACTTGCTACTTGAGTTTTATTCCAGTATTTATTACCAATACTTTGATCTTTTATTAATTTTATTCTATTTTCAATATTCCCTGTTCCATCATCAGTTGGGAAAACACCTATTATTCTCCATGTTTCTCCATTAAATGTTACATAGTTTTTTGGACTTGCTCCACGGTATCTATATTCTGTTATATCTTTATCATTTCCTATTTGAAGGGTTGAATCTTTTGCATGTGTTATTGTGTAAAGTCCACTGTTATCTTTATTATCTGTTAATGCTATTAAAGTATCAGTTCCTGCTGTTCCACTAGATTTTTCTTCTATTGTAATTGGACTATCTACTCCTACTACTTTTACTTTAAATTTATATGTTTCTTTATTTGTTTGTTTTGTTGTTGTTTCATTTTTTATTGGTAATATATAACTTTCATCTATCCATGCTGTTAAGG
>URYZ01000042.1 GCA_900552235.1 uncultured Mycoplasmatota bacterium
TTCCGCACAAATCACCGGAGGAAATGGAACTTCAAGTTCACCATATACACTTGGGTTATGATCTTTCTTCGATCTCGTTAACTTAACTGTGTCTTGACTAAATTTACTATATAATATTTATAAGTAATCAATTATAATTAAAAGTATAAAGTTAAGTAAAAAAAGAATACTTGAGAAATCAGGTATTTTTTAATAATTAGATTATGTTAATTATAGAATTTTTATAGGGGCTTTTTCTTTACCTTTAATTAATTTTATTGTATAATTTAAATGGAAATTGAGGTTATGTTATGTTAATTACAAATGAATTTGATGATTATGAAATTATATCTATGAGTGATGGAGAAAAGCTTGAAAGATGGGGTAAGTTTTATTTGCTTAGACCAGATCCTGAGATTATATGGAAAGAAAGTTTAGATAAAAGTATTATTCATGCTTATTATCACAGAAGTACAACTGGGGGAGGTTATTGGGATGTTTTAAAGAAATTACCTTCTTCTTGGTGTGTTAATTATAAAGATTTAACTTTTAATGTTAAACTTATGGGGTTTAAACATACAGGTATTTTTCCAGAGCAAAGTGTTAATTGGGATTTTATGAGGGAAAAAATAAAAGAAGAAAAGAAGAAAAGTAATCGTGAAATAAAAGTTTTAAATCTTTTTGCATATACTGGTTGTGCTAGTGTTGCTTGTTTAAAAGAAGGAGCAAGTGTCGTTCATGTTGATTCTAGTAGGGGAATGGTTGATTGGGCTAAAGAAAATGTTAAAGTAAATAATTTAGAAGATAAACCTATTAGATTTTTAGTAGATGATTGTATTAAGTTTGTTGAAAGAGAAATAAGAAGAGGAAATAAATATGATGCGATAATTATGGATCCACCTTCTTTTGGAAGGGGAGCTAATAAAGAGGTTTGGAGTATTGATAAGGATTTATTTAATCTTGTTAATCTATGTAAAAATCTTCTTGTTGATGAACCACTTTTCTTTATAATTAATACATATACTGCAGGTCTTTCTAAAATAGTTATTGAAAATATTTTAAAAATAGTTATGTCTGGTTTTCCTGGTAAAATATCTTCTTATGAACTTGGAATACTTGGTAAAGACAATTTAATATTACCATGTGGAGTATGTGCAAGATATGAAAAATAATTTAGAAATATTATATGAAGATAATCATATTATTGTTGTAGTAAAACCATTTAATATTTTATCTCAAAGTGATGATACTAAAGATATTGATATGTTAACTTTAATAAAATCTTATTTAAAAGAAAAATATAATAAACCTGGTAATGTTTATTTAGGTCTTATACATAGACTTGATAGACCAACCGGAGGAATAATGGTATTTGCTAAAACTAGTAAGGCAGCATCAAGACTTAGCGAACAAATAAGGTTAAATTTATTTACTAAAAAGTATTTAGCTATAGTAAATGGTTATTTTGATGAAAAAGCAGGTGTTTTTGAAGATTATATTTTAAAAAAAGAAGATAATTCTAGTGTAATATCTAATTTAGGAAAGTATGCTAAATTAGAATATGAAGTGTTAAAAGAAAAATCTAATTTAAGTTTAGTAAATATAATATTACATACAGGTAGACATCATCAAATAAGAGTGCAATTTGCAAGTAGAAATCATCCTTTATATGGGGATCAAAGATATGGAAAATCATCTAAAAAGCAACTTGCATTATTTGCTTATTATTTATCATTTAATCATCCAGTTACAAAAGAAAAATTAGAATTTATAAAATATCCAGATAAAGTTGGTATTTGGAAGGAGTTTATATGTTAGAAATTAAAAATGTTAGTAAAAGTTATGGAAATAAAAAAGTATTAGATAATGTAAGTTTAAAAATAAAAAAAGGAAAAATATTTGGTTTTATCGGAGAAAATGGTGCAGGTAAAACAACTTTAATAAAAGCAATCGTAGGAATACATGATTTTGATTCCGGTGATATTTTAATTGATGGTGTATCTATTAAAGAAAATCCTGTTTTATGTAAGAAAAAGATGGCTTATGTTCCTGATAATCCTGATATTTATCCTAATTTAAGAGGTATTGATTATTTAAATTTTATTTGTGATATATATGAAATAAATGAAGAAGAAAGAAATACTTTAATAAAAAAATATGCTGATAAATTTTTACTTACATCATCTTTAGGAGATATTATTAGTTCATATTCTCATGGTATGAAACAAAAACTTGTTATAATAAGTGCTTTAATTCATAAACCAAGTTTAATTATTTTAGATGAACCTTTCGTAGGATTAGATCCTAAAAGTACGAAAGATGTTAAAGATATAATGAAAGAATTATGTAAAGAAAATGTTACTTTCTTTTTCTCATCACATGTTCTTGAAGTAGTAGAAAAACTTTGTGATGAAGTAGCTATTATTAAAGATGGAAAAATACTTGAAGTAGGTTCAGTTGATAAAATAAAAGGAAATAAAGATTTAACTGATGCATTCTTGGAGAAAACTTATGAAAAATAAATTTATAACAATTTTAAATACTACGATTAATAATTCATTTAAATTAAAAGTAACAAGTAAAAAGAAAAAAATAGGTATAATAGTGTTATTAATATATTTAATATTTTGTTTTATGTATACTTTTAAAATAAATTTAAGTACTATTTTTGAAACATTAAAATCTTTAAATTTA
The DNA here is from genome assembly GCA_900552235.1 of uncultured Mycoplasmatota bacterium. Classification (GTDB taxonomy): domain Bacteria; phylum Bacillota_I; class Bacilli_A; order RF39; family UBA660; genus CAG-611. The sequence continues at coordinate 2,674 of URYZ01000042.1, forward strand.
ACATCATATTTTTTAAGTGTTATTGTTTTTCTTTCAAGTTTATTTTCTTTTTGTATGACTTTCTTTCTAGCAAAGAATATTTTATTTCAAAATAAAGATAATGATTTATTATTAACTTTACCTCTTAAGAAAGAATTAATTATATCTACAAGATTAACTTATTTATATTTATATAATTTAGTATTAACGCTTCTTTGTTTAATCCCAGGTTTATATATATATATTACTAATATAGGAATAAGTTTAAATTTAGTTATAATAAGTGTTATATTAGTATTTTTTACTCCGATTATACAAACTTTATTAGCTAGTGTTTTTGGTTATTTAATTGCCTTTTTAACAAATAAGTTTTCTAAATCAAATTTATTTGAATATATTTTTAATCTTTTATTTATAGGAATGTATTTTTTAATATTATTTAATAATAATTCTTTTCTAGTAAATATTATTTTAAATAAAAATATTAAATATATATTATTTCCTTTATATTTAATAAATAAATCTTTAATTAATCCTTTATATATAGTT
>URYZ01000043.1 GCA_900552235.1 uncultured Mycoplasmatota bacterium
TATATAACATATTTTAGAAAAAGAAAAGAGCATTGAACTTTGTCAACACTCTGAGGACTAATAAGTCCTTAATTTTTTGGTTTAAAAATAAGAGCAAAGATAAAACTATATATAATAGCACTTGTTATACCTGCAGCAGTTAAACTTAAAAGTCCCATTTTAAGTCCCATAAAACCATTAATTGTAGATTCATGCATAGCACCATGAATTAGCAAATGTCCAAAACTTGTAATAGGCACTAAACTTCCTCCCCCTACTTTTAATATTATTTTATCATAAATATTAAATACATCTAGAAAAGCCCCTACTACAACAAAAATACTTGTTATATGTCCTGCAGTTAATTTTGTATTATCTAAAATAATTTGAGCAACAGCACAAACAAAACCACAAAATAAAAATGAATATAAATATGTCATAACGCCTCCAAACATACTGCATTAGCTATAGCTACAATAGGATTTTTTTGATAAACAAAAGTTGGTGAAAAAAGTTCTCCTGTTGCTACAAGTAATACTTTTTTAAATTCTTTTTTCTTTAATTTATCAAATACATAAGAATAGTTTACTAAACAACTACAAACTGGTCCTGATCCTCCGGCTGTTATTTCTTTTTGTTTAGTAAAATCATATAACATACTACCACAGTCATTATAATTATTTCCAAGAATAATATTATATTCTTTTTTTATGTAATCTTTTAATATTTTCTTACCAAATACCCCTAAATCTCCAGTTAAAACAAGGTCATAATCATCTATTTTAGTATTTGTATTTTTTAAATGATTATAAATTGTATCAGCAGCAGCGGGTGCCATAATACTTCCTTGATTATTTACATCAGTTTGATTTAAATTAATTATTTTTCCAATTGTAGAACTACTAATTCTCACGCCTTTTTTAACATTTGATAAATAACAACTAGCTCCCCCAGTTGATGTAAAAGTTGATGTTTTGGGTTTTGGAGCTCCATACTCAACAGGATTTCTAAATTGTTTTTCACTAACTAAATTATGAGATGATGTTGTGCATATACAATTATTTATTTTTTTACTGTCTATAAAAGTAGATGCTATTATTATTTGTTCTACACTAGTAGCACATGCTGTATAAACTCCTAAAAAAGGAATATTATATTTTAAACTTCCATAAGAAGATACAGATATTTGATTTGATAAATCTCCTCCAATTAAAAGATTAATATCTTTACTTTCTTTATTTAACTTTTTTAAAAGTATATCTATACTTTCACTAAAAAGCTTTACTTCTGCTTTTTCAAAAGACTTTTCATTCATATAATAATCTTTATAACTTTTATCAAAATAATTACCATAATTACCTTCTTTTTCTAAATGCCCTGAAATAGTAGAAGTTTCATTTAAATATACATTACTATAATTAAAAGTCATATTATTCCTCCTAGTAAATACCTAATTAATCCAAATAAATAAGCACTAACTACACCATATAAAATAACACTTCCTGCAAGTTTAAACATATTACTACCAAAACCATATATTAAACCTTCATTCTTATAATCAAGAGTAGCACTTTGCATTGAATGAGCAAACCCTGTTATAGGAATAATTGCACCCATTTTAGCAAAATTAACAAACTTATCAAAAAAACCAAGTGCCGTAAATAAACATGCAAAAAATATTAAAGTAGATATCATATAAACACCAGATTCACTCTTAGTTATATTTAAAATACTAGAATAAAACTCAATTAATAAATTACCTAAAGCCCCAATTAAACCACCAAACACAAATGCTTTTATAACATTAAGTAACTTATTTTCTTTAGGAAGATGCTTTTTTACTATTTCATTATACATTTTTTCTTTCATAAACTTTTCCTTTCAAATTTATTGTACCTATTTTAACTATTTTTATACAAAAATAAAAAAACTTATGATTTTATAAACCATAAATTTTTTATAATCCAAGTGTATATGGATCTGTTGAAGTACCTGTTCCTCCAGTTATTTGAACTGAAGAATTTAAATATAAGGTTGGTTTAACACCCTGTTCCATTTCACAAACCTGATCTCCTGTTGATACACGACCTTTATAACAAGTATATACATATTCCACATAATCATGAGCTAAACTAGTTGTTACATGGTCTATAAAGTAATAATAATCATCTGCATCATATAGCCAATTAGTAGAGTAGCATGCTCGCAAATCTTGTGTTTCATCGCTTGAATTATATAATGCTTTTGTTTCACAATTTAATGATGCATATCCATAATCACTTACATACATTAATGCTATCTTTCCAATCCAACTATTTGGATTTGTTCCTCTATAATAATCGCTACCACTTATTTTTCTTTCATATAAATACATATCTTGAACTGTTTGGGTGCCACTACTATTATATCCACCTAAATAATATTTTGCATTTCCTATCATACTTTGTGCTTCACTTGTTAATGTATTATAATAATCTCCATTTAAATACGTATTTAATGACGCTGGTCTTGCCCAATTATTACCTCCAGAACAAGGCATAGGCGCGGTCATAATAATATCATATTTATCATATTTATCATATTTATCTAAATATTCAACTTTATTATTACCATTTAGTAATAATAAATTATCTTTGTTACTATAATTGTATGCCGACGTTCCAATATCCCACAACATATATCCAAGACTATCAGTTTTTACAAGTTTTATTCTGTTTTCTACCTTGCCTGTTCCATCGTCAATTGGGAATACTCCTATTATTCTCCATGTTTCATTATTAAATGTTACATAATTTTT
>URYZ01000044.1 GCA_900552235.1 uncultured Mycoplasmatota bacterium
CCTCCTTTTCATAAAATCTAATGTTTGCTCTTGTAATATTTAACTTTTTTTCTACCTCTTTTATGGTCATTTTTTCACCTCCTCGAATAGACTATAAAGTATAAAGTTGGTTTCTAGTCAATACTTTTTTTAAAATTTAATTATAAATTACATTTTTAATTAAATTTTAAATAACATAATGCATATTTTCTCATCAAATTACAAAATTGAAACTTACAGAAAACCAACCTAAACTATCCCCTGTAGAGTATCCATTTTTTACATAAAACCAAAAATGCGACCAAAGATTGCTTGGAACGAGTACAAGATTTATTAATCCAGTTAAATAACATATAAAAATAAATTTAACTATTTCATAAAAATAATTAACTGATAATTTGTTTTTCTTAATTTTAATAATTCTATAAATAACATATATTATTCCCACTATTATAGTAATAGGAACAACATTCAAAAATGTTTCTAACATATAATTGTTACTACCTTTCGAAATACAAATTACTATTTATCTGTCACTTTTATATATAATTATACCATAATTTCAACATATTTTGAAACTAAATTTAAACATCCAAGATTCATTCAACATATCTAGTATATATCCAACAGTTGGAAGTAAAATAAAACCTCGCAAACCCTTTAATTAATTGATTTAAATAAAAAGTATGGTAGAATTCTTCCATATTTTTAACTTAATTTTGCAAGTGCAAAATAAGAAATGATAGCACAACTATTCCTTTATTTATATAGAATAAATTAGGGTAGTGCTATCATTCGCTTTATCCTGCTTATTATTTTTCATTAATTATCTCTTTAATGGTAGGTCTAAATACTAATCTAAATGTAATATTTTTGCCTTTAAATAAATTTAAATCTATTATAGGTATCACTTTCAACAATTCATAATTATCTGGTATTGCAGAATCAAATACTGTCATACCATTTTCAGTTCTATCTCCTTTATCTTCACAATATTCAATTTCAAAATATTCTCTTAAATAATCTAAATATTTATTTACTTGTTTTCTTTTCATTGAAGAAGATACTAAAACTATTTCTTGTTTGATTATTTTTATCATAATATCATCAACACCTTTTTTAAGCAACAAAAAAATCAATCATTTCTGATTGATTTAATCATTAACATCGCTTTGGTGCGACGATTATTGCTTCTGGAGCAGATGATGGGAATCGAACCCACGTAGTCAGCTTGGAAGGCTGAGGTTCTACCATTAAACTACATCTGCATCAGTAGGCAATAATAATGATACTATAAAATTGCCTATCTGTCAATTATTTTATACATTTTTTTAATAAAATTACATATTTTTTACTAATTTTAATTAATTTTTAACCATATTGGGGTTAATTAAAGATAAACTTACCCTATTTTTAGCCAAATCAATCTTTTCTACATAGCAGGTAACAATATCTCCAACTGCCACCACCTCACTAGGATGTTTAATATACTTATCAGTAAGTTTAGATATATGAACAAGGGCATCATCGTGAAGACCAATATCTACGAAAGCGCCAAAGTCTACAACATTTCTAACAGTACCAAAAAGTTCCATTCCTTCTTTTAAATCTTCTATCTTAAGAATATCACTTTTAAGTATTGGTTTTTCAAAATCATCTCTAAAATCTCTATTAGGTTGTTTTAAACACTTAATAATATCTTCAAGTGTGTACTTATCAACACCTAATTTTTTAGAGTACTCATCAAGATTAATACCATCAAGCCTCCTAACTAATACTTCCTTACCAACATCTTTAGCAGTATATCCAATATCTTCAAGTAACTTACTTGCCACAGCATAACTTTCTGGGTGAATAGAAGTTTCATCCATAATATTATTTCCATCAATAACCCTCATAAATCCTATAGACTGCTCATACACTTTAGGAGTTAGTACCTTTCCCTTTACAAGTTCATCTCTAGAATTAATTCTACCATTCTTTTCTCTGTAACCAATAATTTTATCTATTGAAGTTTTAGTTAAACCAGAAACATATTTAAGTATAGATGTACTAGCAGTATTAATATTAACACCTACATTATTAACACATTTACTAACAACAAAATCAAGCGACTCATCAAGTTTCTTTTCATTTACATCGTGTTGATACTGTCCTACCCCAATACTCTTACTATCAATTTTAACAAGTTCCGATAAAGGATCCTGTAGCCTTCTTGCTATACTAATAGCACTTCTCTTTTCAACAGTTAAATCAGGAAACTCTTTAATTGCAAGTTCACTGGCAGAGTAAACACTTGCCCCTGCTTCACTTACAATAACATACTTAACATCCTTATCTTTATACTCGCTAATAGCCTCCGCTACTAATTTTTCACTCTCTCTTGAAGCAGTACCATTACCAATAGAGACTACATCAATATTATACTTTTTAAATAAATCTTTAAGTACTTTCTTTGATTCTTCCCACTTATTATGTGGCTCATGAGGATAAATAACTGAAATATTAAGTACACTAGAAGTAGGGCTAACAACCGCTAATTTGCATCCTGTTCTATATGCTGGATCAAATCCAAGAACCATGATATCTTTCATTGGAGGAGTTAAAATTAGATTTTCTAAATTTTCTCCAAACACTTCAATAGCAGCAGTTTCTGCCACTTCCTTTAAATCTGCTCTTACTTCCCTTTCAATACTAGGAATAATAAGTCTTTTATAACTATCTCTAATCGCAGACTTTACAATACTAGCACTCTCAGTACTTTCGTCTTTAATAAGTTTCTTTTCTAAA
>URYZ01000045.1 GCA_900552235.1 uncultured Mycoplasmatota bacterium
ATTTACTTGAAAAATATAACTTTTTAAATAAAAAAACAGCATTAAATATAATTCATAACCCCTCAACAAAAGAAAAATTAAAAGAAGCTAGTATTAGATTAAAATATGAAGAATTATTTGTTTATATGGCTAAGATTAATTATTTAAAATTAAAAAATAAAAATGTAAAGGATGGTATAGAAAAAGACTTTGATAAAGAAAAATTAGATAAAGTAATTAAAAGTTTACCTTATGAATTAACAGTAAATAAAAAATTAGTTTTAAATGAAATATTAGAGGATTTAACTTCTAAAAGAAGAATGAATAGATTATTACAAGGTGATGTTGGAAGTGGTAAAACAATTATATCTATAATCGCAATGGTAGCTAATTATTTAAGTGGTTACCAAAGTGCTTTAATGGTACCAACAGAAATACTTGCAACACAACATTATGAAACAATGAAAGAAATATTAAAAGATTTAAATGTAAATATTGCCTTATTAACAGGATCATTACCTAAAAATAAAAAAGATTTAATTCATGAAGAATTAAAACTTGGAAAAATAGATATGGTTGTAGGAACACATGCTTTAATTCAAGAAGAAGTTGTTTATAAAAATTTAGGACTTGTAATAACAGATGAACAACATAGATTTGGTGTACTTCAAAGAACATCTTTACAAAATAAAGGAATAATGCCTGATGTTTTATATATGAGTGCAACACCAATACCTAGAACTTATGCATTAACATTATATGGTGATATGGATATTTCAACAATTAGAACACTACCAAAAGGAAGAAAACCTATAAAAACATATTTAAAAAGTTATAGTGAAATAAAAGATGTATTAAAAATGATGTATGAAGAACTATTAAAAAATCACCAAATATATGTTATTGCTCCTTTAATTGAAGAAAGCGAAACACTTGATTTAACTACAGTTAATGAACTTAAGGATAAAATGAATTTAGCTTTTGGAGAAAAATACAATGTTGGTATAATCCATGGTAAATTAAAACAAACAGAAAAAGATAAAATAATGGAAGATTTTGTTAATAATAAAATTCAAATATTAATAAGTACAACAGTAATTGAAGTAGGAGTAAATGTTTTAAATACTACAATGATGGTTATATTTGATGCTAATAGATTTGGACTTTCAACACTTCATCAATTAAGAGGAAGAGTAGGAAGAAGTGCTTTAGAATCAAGTTGTATTTTAATAAGTGATTATGATAGTGAAAGATTAAATGTTATGACAACAACTAATGATGGATTTGAAATAAGTGAAGAAGACTTTAAAATAAGAGGACATGGTGATCTTTTTGGAACTAAACAAAGTGGAGATATGACATTTAAAATAGCAGATATAAAAGAAGATTATAAAATATTATTACAAGCTAAGAAAGATTCAATGGAGTTTTTATTAAATAATAAAGAAGAAGAATTAAAAGAAAAAATAATAAATGGTATTAAGGAAGGTTAAAATTTATGTATTCAGGGGAAAAGACAGTTGAAGAATTAAAAAGAGAATGGAAAAAAACTAAAAAAGAAGAAATTGGGGTAATGTATGTTAATAAACTTATTGCAATGAATGAGTATGAATTAGCTAAAAAGATTACTTTAGAGTTAAAAAAATATACAAAAAATAAAATAGATATATATACAACTTTAGGAAAAATAGAACTTTATATGGGAAATATAAAAGAAGCTAAATATCAGTTAAGTAAAATAGATAATATTTATATAAGAAATACATCATTTACTGTTTTAGCAAGAGTATATTTAGCAGAAAAAGAATATGATAAAGCAAAAGAATTATTAAATAAAGCTTATAATTATAGTAATAATCCTTATGCTTTAATAAATCTTATTAATATGGATTTACATGAAAGAAAGTATGAAGAAGCATATGAAAAATTATTAAAATTAAAACAAAACTTAATTTTTAATAAAGATTGTAAATATCATTATGATGCAATAAGTATATTTTTAAATAGTAAACTTGATAAAAAAATTAATGTTAAACAAAGTGTAGGATATAATGAAAGACAATTAGAAGAATATGATAAAACTTGTGCTTTAACTCATATATTTAGACATGTATATCAAGATATATATAATAAAAATATACATACAGTATTTGCTAATAATATTGATGTAGAATATTTATTTAATAATGTTCCTAATATGTTAAATGAAGATAATTATTTTTATACAAATATATTTGATGAATATTACCTTAATATAGATAATGTAGGATTAAATGGAGAAAATTATTTAATAGTGGGATGTATTCCAGGTACTAAAGATATTGTAAGCATGTATCCTATTAAATATAATCCAATAAAAAAAGTAAGAGTATGATTGAACTGAACCCCAAAAGCTGGACAGTTTATAAATAGTTTCTAATTAGAGGATTGCAACCTGTAATTTACGGGTGACAGTCCTTTTAATTTTACTTTTTTAATTGGTAAAAATTGCCAACAATAATTTTCGTATTATTATGATAAAATAAAATTATAATAAAATGCCTTTAAAAAGTTTATGAAAAACTTGTTAAAAATATTGACAACCTGGGGGGGGTGTTTTATATAATTAATTTATAAAGTTAATAAAATAAGGTTGTGGTATAGTGAAAAA